>DATERP010000047.1:0-3273 GCA_035271385.1 Thiopseudomonas sp.
CTCACACACCTGTTGCGCGGTTTTATGCAAATTACGCGCACGGGTGTAATAACCCAGCCCCGTCCACAGGTGCAGCACTTCATCTAAAGGGGCTGCAGCTAAATCTTGCACAGTGGGTAAAGCATCCATAAAGCGTGCGAAATAACCCAGGACAGTGGTGACCTGGGTTTGCTGCAGCATGATTTCTGAGATCCACACTCGATAGGGAGTGACATCTTGCTGCCAAGGTAAGTCCTTACGGCCATGTTGCTGATACCAAGCCACCACCGCAGGGCCAAAGTCTTGCGGACTCATCGTTTAAATAATCCTTTGAGCGCATTTTTAAGGTCGGGGCTGACTTTATCACCGAGCTTTTCTTGCAGCTTTTGGTTAATCTTTTCACCCGCTAAAGTCGCAGCAAGTTTGCCCAAGCCATCTTGATCAATACGGCAGGCTTTGGCACCTAGCTCCAGCGGTCCGCGGCAACGCACGGGCCACTCTAGACCAACAAAATTCTTGCTGACCTGGCAGGCAGGATCTGGCATGCGGTGGGTATCACCTTCAATAATAATGCCTGCGTAATAATCTAGGCTCAGCACACGCAGATTAATATCGCCTTTACCTTTCACACTTAAACCTGGAATAGCCACGCGCAAGTTAGGGTTATGCGCTACACCATTACGGATATTCAGAGTGCCGCGTAGATCATTAAAGCGCGTGTCTTTACTGCCGGTATCAGGGCCGAGCTTTTTGCGATTCAGTGTAGCAATACCATTACACAGTTGGCTCTCTCAGTTGGCATCGGGCAACACACCATTGTGAATAGCAAAATCTAAGCTGCCATTGAGGTGTTCAACCCAGTCCTGCTCACTATTACCTTGAGTGCGCAGATCAGTATTGAGATCCAGCAGACCGCTAATGGTCACTTCTTGCTCAAGGGTCTGTTGAATTTTCTCAATGGGGATATTCTTAGTATTGAGCTTAAGGGTGATTAATGGGCGATCAGCTTGAGTATCTAAGCTACCGCTGGTTTTAAACTCACCTTTGTACAGATTGCCCTGCATATTATTTAAGGTGATTTTTCCTTTATTGGCTAACAGCTTGAACTTGGCTTGTGAGATCGGAAACTTGCTGAGGGTCAGTTCATTAAAGGCCAGATCAAGATCAGCATTGACCTTAGCCAGTTGCTCCATGGGTAAAGCTTTGTCTGTGCTCCATGCACTATTAGAGGGTTTATCTGGCAAAGCGGTGGTACCGCTGCTACCGGCCTTAGCAGTTTGTTGTTTAACTTCAGCCTGGCGTTGGGTGGGTGCTTTTTTCTCAACCGCAGGCAAATAACGGTCAGCATCCAACTGGTCACCTTGCAGGTGAGCATAGAGCGTGCTGCGGGCGAAGTCTTTGATACCAGCGCTGCCGGTTAAGGTGGTTTGGTCAAGACTGAGAGCTATTTCATTCAAGATTAAACTGTTGGGTGTGCCGTGCAGGCGGGTGCTCAGTTCAAAGTGGCTTAGAACTTTTTTATCCGCCATGTCAGGTAATGCAATACCTACACCAGTGAGAAACTCTTGTAAATTCAGTGGTGCAATCGATAATGCACCACTGAATTTTGCCTGCTGATTCAGCTCAGCAATCTGTAAGTCGCCGAGCGCCTTGAGTTGATTGACTGAGAGTTTTAAGTTGTTCCATTGCGCTGAATGTGCGGCTTGGTCATAGACTAAGTTGCCGCGCACAGTGAAGTTAGCCGTTTTACTATTGAGTGGCTCGCCCGCGACTTCTCCAGATAATTTAAGGCTATCCAAGGCATAACGCTGAGCGATTTGATCAATGGTGACTTTGCTGGTCAGCTCGATACGCGCCCGAATCAGTGGCTTAGCATTGCCTAAGAAGCCAGATAACTTTAGCGCAATAGGTTGCGAATCACGGATAGCACCGGTGGTCAGTTGCACGCTTTCAAGATTAAATTTTTGCCCGTTTTGCTCATCAAAGTAATCAATACGTGCGCCATTCACTATCAGACTGTTGATATCTAATTTTAGACGCTTGTCTGAGTCTTTAACTTTGACTGTAGTGGTGCTGGGCTCACTGGTGTCCACTGCTGGGGGGCTGGTTGTTGGCGGTGTTTGCGCATCGACTTGGCCAATTTTATCCCAGTTAGTTTTGCCTTGTGCATCTCGGTGCAGATTGAGGCTCAGACCATCAATGCGGATATCGCTCATTTGGATATCTTTACGCAGCAAGGGCAGCACTTGCACTGATAAACCGAGTAGGCGTAAGTCGGCAAATGGCTCATTGGGCGTCTGCGCACTGGCGACTGTTGCATCGGTGATCTCGATACCTAACCAAGGAAATAGACTCCAGCCAATATCGCCATTGAGTTGCAGCTCAAGGTTGGCATGCTTATGCGCAAGCTGGCGGATTTCATCTTTATAGTCGTTAGGATCAAAAAAATGCGTGAGAGCAAATCCGCCCGCTACCAGCAGTAGCAGCAGACCTAGAAATAGCAGACCGATAAGCTTACCAAAAGATTTCACGGGCCGTTTCCTTATGGAAAATAAACGAGGATGCCCGCTGAATCAGCAGGCGGGTCAATCAAAGAAGTGTTACTCGGTGGCGATCATCAGTGATTTATCACGCGCCAGTTGCAGCAGTTCAGCTTGATCAGCAGGAATCACTAGTTGCAACTCTGTGCCCGCTTCAGCGGCTAAACGCGTTGCTTCTTGCACTATACGTCGCGCGACACCGCGGTTACGGGTCAGTTCGCGTACACACAGGTGGCTGAGTAACCAGCGCTCGGTATGTTTTTCTAACAAAGCCGCACCTAATAAGCGACTATTAAAACGTCCAGTGACTAAGGTGTTGGTTTGCAGACCATGCTCAATCAGTGTCGCAGCATCTGCAAATGGCGCTAGCAGCCAAGCAGGTGCGTCAGCGTAGATTTTTTCCAGGTCGGCGAGGTCTTGTGTGCTGGGCTGTACAGCGTTTTCAAAGTAAACAGGCATGACTTAACTCCTACAACAGATCAGTTAGTGTACCGCTCAAAAACGTCTATCGGTAGCAGTCATCGTCGTTGCAAGCCTATAATAGGTAATTAATGAAACAACTCGGCCGTATTATGCGGCTTTTAGCGGTGGAGTAAATCATGACCGAGCGTAAGGTTTCTGTTGAGCGTAATACACTTGAGACTCAAGTGAAGGCCACTATTAATTTAGATGGTACAGGTGAAGGACGTTTTGCCATTGGCGTGCCTTTTTTAGAGCACATGCTGGATCAAGTGGCGCGCCATGGTTTGATTGA
>DATERP010000048.1:0-9334 GCA_035271385.1 Thiopseudomonas sp.
TATTGAGCGCCTGCAAACGCCCGAGCAACGCCAACAACTGGATGGTTTATACGAATGTATTCTCTGCGGGTGCTGTACATCGCAGTGTCCGTCATGGTGGTGGAATCCAGAAAAATATCGCGGCCCATCCGCATTACTGCAAGCGTTACGTTTTCTACTCGATAGCCGTGACCGTGCACGCATTGAGCGCCTCGAAGGCCTACAAGATCCCTTCAGTGTGTTTCGTTGCCGCAGTATTGGTAACTGCTCCTGGGTCTGTCCAAAGGGGCTCAACCCCATGGGTGCCATTGGCCGGATTCGCCTAGAGTTGATGAAAGAATCAACCTAAGACCTATTCACTGAGCTGTTAAAGGTGCAATGGGGTTGTTTATGTTTAGACTTATCTGGATGATGGTTTAAAATAGTCATACATCACAGCTAAGGCATCATCATGGATAACCTCATTCTCAAGCAGCACTACAACGCACTGTGCGAGCAGCTCAATCGGTTGCAGTTTCTGATCACGCAACTGCAACCTGATTACGCTGCGGTGGCGCAGATTCAGCCACTGACCAAAGCCCAAGAGCATGAGCCGCTCAACAGTATTCAGCCTGTTATCCATAGCAATCAAAGTGCGGTTGAGCTGGCGGTCAAAGCCTATAAAGATTTGCATACCATTGTCGGATTTTCACAAAAAAGTGCACGACGCACGCCTGGAGTGCTGTGGTTTAATACCAGCACCATGTCAGGCGCCGCGGAGATTGCCGCCTGTGTTGAGTCGATTAATAGCGCAAAGATGGCCATTAAAGATTACGTGGTGAAAAACTTCAGTACCGCCACAGCACGTTTTGAAATTCTGAAACAGGCCTGCCCCGGCGTGATGACGGTGCACCTCTATCGTTTGATTCGCTGCTACCACAATGAAGGTGTGCGCTCGGTGCGTTTAACTTGGGCGCAGCAGCAATCATTGGTCTATCCCGATAAAGATAAGCTGGCAACCAAGATGCGTGTGGCCATTGAGCAGTCGTCGAACCCAGGTTATATCCATATGTTGTCTGAGCTACTGAAAAATGTCAGTGAAGCGCCCTACGGCTCGATTCGTATCCGTCGCCAAGTCAAGGTGCAACCGGTGGCCAATGTCACGCAGTTTAATGGCGCCGCCAGCCCAGTCACTGCCCCGCTGCCGATTATTGTGCTGCAGGATCAAGCGCCGATAATTAAGATGCTCGGCGACTTTGATGCCCAAGTGGCCTCACAACGCAAAAAGCGCTCAGATACGCTGGGGACGATTGGGTTAGGGGTGTTTCAGGGGGAAACGATTGAGTTAGTGGGTCAGCGGGCGTGAGATTTAAGTCGCTGTCAGACCCAGTGAGACCACTAACAATACATTGCATATGCGGCTCTATTTTCTACGATCTAAAAAGTTAATCGCTAAGCGATCCACCCAGCCCCAGAGTCGTTGCCGCGCACGTTCTAGCAGCGGTCGTTGGCGCCAGCTTTCTTCGGTCACTTCGATGCTCTGAGAGAAATCATGCAGCAGGCAAGCGCGTACTTGCTCTAGCAGACCAGTATCGCGGGCTTCAAGATTGCCTTCAAGATTAAAACGTAAATTCCAGTGATCAAAGTTGCACGAACCAATGCTGACCCAGTCATCCACCACCACCATTTTCAAATGCAGAAAACGCGGCTGGTATTCGAAAATACGTACACCTTTACGCAGCAAGGCTGGGTAATAGCGCTGCCCGGCCCAACGCACGGCAGGTAAATCTGTGTGCCGACCGGTGAGCAATAAGCGCACATCAACACCGCGTACCGCCGCTTTACGTAAGGCGCGACGCACCGCCCAGGTTGGTAAAAAATAAGGGGTAGCTAACCATACGGTTTGATGAGCACCTTTAAGTGCGCGCAACAGTGCTTTTTGAATATCACGGTGCTGTGTGGAAGCGGCATAGGCCACGCGAGCTTTGCCCACATTGGCAAATGGCAGCGCTGGCATATTGTATTGCGGTACTTTTTTCGGGCTGTTATTTTGCTGCCAAAAAAATCGCTGAATGCAGCTGCGCCATTGCGAATCAAATAAATTTTGCCAATCATTGACCACCGGCCCGACCACGCGCACCATCACTTCGTGCCACTGACTGTGCTCGCTATCGGGCTGCCAAAACTGATCCGTTAGACCTGTACCACCAATATAAGCAACCTGCTGGTCAACGATTAGCAGCTTGCGGTGATCGCGGTAAAAGTTTTCTAAACCTCGTTGCCAACGCAGTGGATTATAAAAGCGCAGCTCAATCCCCGCAGCCAACCAATGCTGGCGTTGTGCGCTGCGCAAACGACGGCTGCCAAAGCCATCAAACAAACACCGTACACGCACGCCGCGCTGTACCGCTGCAATCAATGCCGCTTCAACACGATCAGCGCTCTCGCCGCTACTGACTAAGTAGAGCTCAATATCAATCTGCTCACGCGCTTGCTCAACACGCGCCAGCCAATCGGTAAAAAAAGCTGGACCATCGACCAACAACTGAAACTGATTACCGGCGCGCCAAGGGAAAATCAAACCGGCCATGCTCAACCCTCTTTAATTGAATGCAAAACATCAGGCGAACGCGCTCTGCACCTTTGTGTTTTTACGATCAACTTTTGTACCACAAAAAAATAACCCGCGCAGGTCATTAAACGCTGCGCGGGTTATGGGTACGACTCTAGCTAGATTTAACGCAGGATTTGCGGATCACCCTTGCCTGCCACTGCTGCGGCTTCTTCAATGGTCAGCAAGGCCGTGCGTGGTAAGTCTTGCAGGCGCGCACAGGCGGCCAACACATTACCCCAGCACGCACGGTTCACAAACTGCATACCAAACTCATCCAAGGTACCGCCGCGGTTACGGTAGCCCAACACGTAGGTGTTGTGAGCATCCGGCAGAATGGTCCATAAATGGCCACGCATCACTTCTGGACGCATATGCGTTAATAGCACACGCATGCGGAAGCGACTTGGGAACAACTGCTCAACCAACTCATCACTGGCTAGGCTTTCTAATTCCCAACGGTCACGTGGCGCACGGAAACGACCCGGCTCTTGCAAATACACTACGCGATAGCCCATTTCAGCTTCTTCTAAGCGTTGCGCAGCACGCAGCACTTGCTCTAACTGGTAGCTACCATTGGCAATCAACAGTAAGGGATCAGTGCCTTCAAATTCTTTCACCACAATGGCGCCATCACGGGCCAATTGCTCAGCTTGCTCTTGGGTAAAGTACGCCGGACGATCACGCTTAGCGGCAACCACACAAGAAATCTGCCCGCGCGCACTGTAAATCTGCGGCAAGAGTGCCAGCATACTGTTGTGATCCGCAGGGAATAACACGCGTGACACGTCATTCATCTCGCCCAATAAGGCTTCACAGAAGGTGGTGTCTTGGTGCGACTGTTGGTTTTTACCGTTTTCCCACGTGTGCGAGGTGGCCACTAGCGGCCAGCCTAACCAACCGGCGGGACGGCCAATTTCTTTTTGCTGACGCGAGTAGATCAAGCTTTGACGCACAGCGCCGAGCATTTTTACGCAGAAAGCTTCATAGCTGGCCACCAGGTTTAAACCACCTTGGTTGGCTAAGCAGGCAGATACCACAGCTTCTTCGTTCAGCGCGGTGATGATTTTGCCATCCACGGCTTCAAACTCGTTTTCTGGCTCACTGACGCGGTGACGCAAAGTTTTCAACACTTCAGTCAAACGGTTACTGGCCAACTCATCCGGGTTACCCACGCGTGGGCGCAAGTCTGGGTTTGCTGCCACTAAATCAACAAAGTAACGATCGATCGCCGCCATAGTTGAGCAAGCATCATCACGGTAATGCAACTCTGGCTGCACAGGCGCATGCGGATGACGATTAGCTAGCGGATTATCACGCTCCAGTGGGCGGTTTTGCGCTTGGTGCGTATTGAGTAACTCTAATGCTTCGCGCATATCTTCTGGCGACACATAGAGCGGCTTAATGTGCTGATTAAATAGATCACGCGACTGCGCATCCACATGTGGATTGCCGGGCAGTGGTAAGTTATGCGCTTTGTTTTCATCGGCACCGTAAAAGCCAAAACCTTTCACCGATTGTGCAATACCGTATGGAATCGGCAGCGGGTAAGACAAAATACCGTTGTTTTTCTCTTGCACACGGCGCTCAAGACGCTGTTCCATTTCCCACAAAGTGCAGACAAAAGCTGCAGGGTCACGGCCATCAAACTCAATCGGGTCAAAACCACAACCACGCAAGTGACGCTCAAAACTGGCTAAACCTTCCGGCGTACCCATTTGCGTGCGCTGCTCAATACGACGGCCATTGGCAATCATAATTGGAAAGGCTGGGCCGCTGTCTTCAGCACGCCACCAGCGCGGAATCCAGTCGCTACCGCGTTGTTCTTCAGCGGCACCGTCAGATAAGAACGCCACCAGTTTTTCACCGGGCAAGGGCATATGCGCGTATTGCAGCTCAGCAAAACCTAAATAACCACCTTCAATAATACCGCCAGCAGTATGGGGGTTGACGTGACTGCCCAGCGGCGCCGCCATCGAGCCATCTGCGGCAATTTCATAACCATAGAAATCATTGAGTAAACGGTTAATACCTTCTTCGCCGTTACCATAAGCCTGTTCTTGCTCAGGGTGCAGATTACCCAACAGCACGTTCAGCGCTTCAATGGCTGCGACACTGTGCCCCTGCCCCATCATCCACGCACGGGTTTCACCGGTTAAGGCATTGAGCGCCATATAGGCGGCATACCCAGGCACCATATTCAGTGCGCCACCGGTGTGGCCTTCGGGTTGAACTTTAAATTCGTCCGCAGTCAAATCACTACCATCCAGGTGCACTTTGCGGGCATAAGTCATATGCACCACCAGCGACATGCCTGCGGCGGTAATTTTATCCAGCGCACCCATTTTACGGTAGACAGTGGCTAAGTCGGGCTGAAGTCCCGCTTGCACAAGTTGATGGGCAAGGCGATATACTGCAGCTTGTGTTTCAGCAGTATGCTCAATCGGGCCATAGCCCTTTTGCCACTGCGCAAAAGCTGGCTCAATTTTAGCGTGTTCAGTTAAGTCAGCTAGGCTCGGCAAAATCTGATGCATATTAATACTCCATAAACTCGAATGTAGTGCAGTTTAAAGACAGCTCGATAAGGGTATCATGATACTCATCAATAACCGCTTACCCAGTCACACTCTATTCACACAGCCAAGAAGGAATCTCCATGGCCTTACTTAATTTTCTCGGTGCCATTCAGCAAGTCACAGGCTCGTGCTACTTGATCGAAACATACGACAAGAAGAATATTCTACTCGAATGTGGCATGCAGCAAGGTGGTGATAACGAAAAAAACGATGATGACAATGGCAATGAGTCACGCTCAGCATTTACGTTTAACCCTGAAACCATCGATGCCGTAGTAATCTCGCACGCCCACATTGATCACAGTGGTATGTTACCGCGTTTAGTCTCTGAAGGCTTTCGTGGTCCTATTTATGCAACCGACGCTAGCTGTGAACTGATGGAGTTGATGCTACTCGACTCAGCACATATTCAAGAAAAAGATGCCGAGTGGGAAAACCGCTGGCGTGCGCGTAAAGGTCGCAAACCGATCAAGCCGATCTATGTCAGCGCCGATGCCGAGCGCGTGATGAAGCAATTGGTCGCGGTTGACTATGAAACCCTCACCAAAGTTGTACCTAACGTTAAAGTCAGCTTCCATGATGCCGGCCATATTATTGGTTCAGCCATTGTTAAACTTGAGTTCCATGAACCCAATGACAGTGTGCGCACCTTGGTATTCTCAGGTGACTTAGGCGGCGGCTGCTCACCCTTGATGAAAGCCCCTGTCGTGCTTAAACATGCTGATATGGTGATGCTTGAGTCAACCTATGGTGACCGTGACCACCGCTGCAGTGAAGACACTTTAGATGAGCTGGCTGAGATTCTGCAACAAGCCCACGAAGACGGCGGTAACGTCCTTATTCCTGCATTCTCGGTCGGCCGCACCCAAGATATTTTATTCCACTTAGGGCGCTTCTATCAGGAAGGTCGCTTACCACAGCATACGGTCTATTTAGACAGCCCCATGGCGATCCGCGCGAATGAAATCTATATGCGCCACCGTGAAGACTTTGATAAGGCCAACAGCCAAGCATTGACTGAAAACGGTTTTCACAATGCTAAAGATTGGTTACCCATCCTCAAGCTCACACCCACGCCTGAAGAATCTATGGCGATTAACAAGGTGACCAGCGGCGCCATTATTGTAGCCGGCAGCGGTATGTGCACCGGTGGTCGTATTATTCACCACTTTAAGCACAACCTATGGCGTGAAAACTGCCATATGATTTTCACCGGTTTCCAAGCGCGTGGTACGACGGGTCGCGCTATTGTTGACGGTGCTAAAACGGTACGTGTCTTCCGCGAAGATATTATGGTTGGCCTGAAAGTGCATACCTTAGGTGGTTTCTCTGCACACGCAGGTCAAACTCAACTGCTTGAGTGGGCCAGCAATTTTGAAAACAAGCCTGAACTGCATTTGATTCATGGTGAAGTTGAGAAAATGAAAATTCTACAAGACGAGTTTAAACAGCGTTTAGATTGGGACGTAAACATCCCAGAACTAGGCGATCGTGTTGCTCTATAAGGAGTTGTTATGTCGTTTCAAAATGATGATTATTTAGCTCGCCAATACCAAGTCAGCAGTATTGATCTGGACAGTAAAATTGATGAACTGCTGAAGTTAGCCGTACCGCCGACCAGCCCTAATCTTGAGTTGTATCGGGAAATGATGCTAACGGTTGCCCGCATGGCTGAAGCAGACCGCAATCGCTGGGATGCAAAAATCATGATGCAAACCCTGCGCGAAATGGAAGCATCCTTTAGCTTACTTGAGCGCTTTAAGCGTCGTCGTAAAGTGACGGTGTTTGGCTCAGCCCGTACCGCGCCTGAGCACCCTTTGTATCAACAAGCCAAAGAGTTGGGTGAAATCCTAGCCCGTCATAACCTGATGGTGATCACCGGTGCCGGTGGCGGCATTATGGCGGCAGCGCACGAAGGTGCAGGTTTAGAAAACAGTCTGGGTTTAAACATTCACTTGCCCTTTGAGCAAGGTGCGAACGAGACAGTCAATGGCAGTGGTAATTTGCTCAACTTCCATTTCTTCTTTTTGCGTAAACTGTTTTTTGTCAAAGAGGCCGATGCCTTGGTTCTGTGCCCAGGCGGCTTTGGTACCTTGGATGAAGCACTGGAAGTCTTGACCTTGATTCAAACAGGCAAGAGTCCACTGGTGCCCGTGGTCCTGCTTGATCAAGAAGGCGGCACGTATTGGGACAAAGCGCTGGAATTTATGCGCGAAGAGTTGGTGGATAAAAACTATATCTTGCCCAGCGATATGGGCTTAATGCGCTTAGTGCGTACGCCACAAGCTGCAGGGGAAGAAATTGCTCGATTTTATCGCAGCTTCCACTCCACACGCTGGTCCAATGGCACTTTTGTAGTGCGCATCAACCACCCCCTGAACGAGCAGGCACTAGAAACACTGCATAAAGAGTTTGCTGATCTGTGTGCAAAAGGCGGCTTTAGTCAGGTTGCCTACTGCCCTGAAAAACACAACGAACCTGAGTTCTGCAATCAGCACCGCTTAGAGTTTGTGTTTAATAACCGTGACTACGGTCGTTTGCGTGAGCTGGTTGATTTTATTAACTTGCCACAACACTGGAAAACCAATAGCTGATTGGATGGGCTGTTACAGTGGCGGGCACAAGTGCCCGCCCCTACTTTCATCGAGCAACAGTCATCGCTAGCGAGTTATGAGGCCAACTCAGCCAAAATATCACGCAAGGCTTGCGCTGGATCGGCAGCTTGAGTGATCGGGCGACCAATCACCAAGTAGTCTGAACCTGCCTGCATAGCTTGTGCGGGTGTCAGAATACGTTTTTGATCATCTTGAGCACTGCCGGCTGGACGAATACCTGGCGTCACCAGTTGTCCTGCTGGCCATTGCTGCTTGAGTAAGCTGGCTTCTTGCGCTGAACACACCAAGCCATCCATCCCTGCTGCTTCTGCTAAACGTGCTAAGCGCATCACTTGCTCAGCCGGAGCCACATCCAAACCAATTCCAGCCAAGTCCGACTGCTCCATACTGGTGAGCACAGTCACGCCAATCAATAATGGTTTTTGACCTTGATGCTGATCCAAGACTTCACGACAAGCCTGCATCATTTTCAAACCACCCGAGCAATGCACGTTGACCATCCACACCCCCATCTCAGCCGCGGCTTTGACTGCCATGGCCGTGGTATTGGGAATATCGTGAAACTTCAGATCTAAAAACACCTCAAAACCTAACGCATGCAGCCCTTGCACCACTTGCGGACCACTGCGGGTAAACAGCTCTTTACCGACTTTAAGGCGGCACTGCTGTGGATCTAAACGCTCAGCAAGGGCTAAGGCTTGAGCGGCACTGGGAAAATCAAGGGCAACAACAATAGGGCTGGACATGACTGAAGTCTCGTATCAATAAAAATGCGCTGCATTGTAGCCTTCCTCACAGCAAAGTGCCGCATCGACTTGACCCCCGATTAGTTTTTCTAATCTAAGCGATACCCAAGGGTAATCACAAAGTCTAATAGCATAGTGCTATAATCACTGAAATAAATGTTCTTACCGGCCACTGATTCTGGCAGTCTAGGTTATAAAGGTGTAGCATGCTGCCCTATGAGAGCCATTCTCATTTATAAGATCTTGGAGGTCCGTATGCCTTGGTATATTTGGTTATTAATCGCCCTAGTACTCGGATCCATAGTCGCCAGCCTCATGCTGCTGCGCAGTACTGCCAACAAAATGCCGATTAGCGCTGAGAAATTAGAACTCATGCGTCAACGCAATGCCGAACTAGAAGCTCAAGAACGTCAGCAAGACCAGTAACTCACTGTTTATATCGTTGGAGATTATTATGTCCCGTACAGAAACCGATAGTTTAGGTGCCATTGAAGTTCCCGCCAATGCTTACTGGGGCGCACAAACACAGCGTTCTAAGCACAATTTTGTGATTGGCTCGCAACCCATGCCGCTGGCATTAGTGCGCGCGCTAGCCCAAGTTAAAAAAGCCGCTGCGCGCGTCAATTCACGCCTCGGTGAACTGCCTAAAGATATCGCTTCGTTAATCGAACAAGCTGCTGACGAAGTGATTGAGGGCAAGCTCGATGAGCACTTCCCTTTAGTGGTGTGGCAAACCGGTAGCGGTACGCAAAGCAATATGAACGTCAATGAAGTGATTGCCGGTCGCGCTAATGAAATCGCGGGCCAAGGCATTGGCGGCAAGTCGCC
>DATERP010000049.1:0-21968 GCA_035271385.1 Thiopseudomonas sp.
TTTTGCGCTACCAAAATACCGTCATCGCTTAAGCAACGATGGCAGGCATGGTAAAAATCTTCCGAAAATAACACTTCAGCAGGACCGGTTGGGTCTGGGCAATCACTGATAATGACATCAAACTTTTCTGTGCAGTTAGCAATAAAGCGCATGCCATCATCAATCACCAAGTTGACGCGCGGATCATCGTACGCACCATTGGAGTGGTTAGGTAAATACTCTTTACACATATCCACCACCGCTTGGTCAATCTCCACCATAGTGATGCGATCAACACTGGAGTGACGGCAGACTTCACGCAGCATGCCACCGTCACCGCCACCGATAATTAGAATATTACGTGCAGTCCCATGCGCTAGAATCGGCACATGGGTGAGCATTTCGTGATAAATAAACTCATCGGCTTCGGTGGTTTGAATCGCTCCATCTAGGGCCATCACGCGGCCCATGCGCGGATTTTCAAAAATGACTAAATGCTGATGCTCAGTGCGTACTTCGTGCAGCATTTTTCCAATTTTAAAAAACTGACCGTAATCTTCGTGCAAGGTTTCGCGGTAATCCGTCATGTTATTCCTCAAAATACATCAGTAAAAAACTGCAGCGATTATACGTCAAACATCGCTCCATAGTAGGATTCGAGCTGACAAAGAACCGGTTTAAGCATTGCACTGGATGACGATCACACTCACTCACGCGGATCTATTAATAAATGGGTAGCTCAATATTCTTAAACAGTGCTTCCACTTCATCTTTACTGCGCGCCTGAATCACTTTCGCCTGCAACTCGCGATCTAAATGCGGTGCAAAACGCTCAATAAAATCACTCATAAAGCCACGCAAGAAAGTGCCACGACGAAAGCCTATTTTTGTCACGCTTGATTCAAATAAATGACTGGCATCTAAAGCGACCAAGTCTTGGTCTTGCAGTTTATCAACCGCCATATCCGCAACAATCCCCACACCTAGACCTAAACGCACATAGGTTTTGATCACGTCAGCATCCGCTGCGGTAAAGATCACTTTGGGTTCTAAATCGATCTGACTAAAGGCTTCATCAAGCTTAGAGCGCCCAGTAAAACCAAAAACATAAGTGACAATAGGATACTCAGCTAAAGCTTCTAAGGTTAACTTTGGCAAGGTGGTTAAGGGGTGTCCTTTGGGCACTACCACACAGCGGTTCCAGCGGTAGCATGGCATCATAATCAAGTCACCAAACTGCTCCATACCTTCAGTAGCAATCGCAAAATCAACCGTACCATCAGCGGCCATTTCAGCAATTTGTGTCGGTGTACCTTGGTGCATATGCAGAGCAACATCGGGGTACTCTTGCATAAAACCACTGATCACCTTAGGCAGAGCATAACGCGCTTGAGTGTGAGTTGTAGCAATAGATAAAGTCCCGACGCGCTCGTTAGAAAACTCTTGACCAATTTGCTTAATATTTTCACATTTACGCAGAATTTCACCGGCAGTTTTAATAATACGCTCACCTGCTGCAGTGACACGAGTGAGGTGCTTACCACTGCGGGCAAAAATCTCCACACCTAATTCATCTTCGAGCAAACGTATTTGCTTGCTTATACCTGGCTGCGATGTATAGAGTGCTTGTGCAGTCGCGGAAACATTCAAACCGTTTCTGGATACTTCCCAGATATAGCGTAATTGCTGTAATTTCATAAAAACCTCGGCAGTCAATGCAAACAACTCTTAAATATGCGGCTACTTATAACTGTAATGCTAAATTTATTCCAGTGTTATAACCGTTTCCATTAAAATAGCAGTGCAATAGGACAACAGCATGAGCGATACGGCCCTCAGCACAGGGTTTTTAACCGATCTACACCAGCACTGGCCCTTCCCTTCGCAATTAACAGACTGCACATTAGTCTCTGCCTGTTTTAACGAACAAGCGCTGAGCACTGAGCTATGCACGCACTACGGGGTCACACTGCCACCTGCTGCAAGAAAACGCCAAGCTGAGTTTTTAGCTGCACGTTTATGCGCTCGCAAGGCACTGCAACAGCAAACAGGAAGCGCTTGCCTACCCGTTCAGCAACCCCATAGCCGCATCCCTGTATGGCCACCACACAGTTGCGGCTCAATGACTCACAGCCAAGGTATCTGCGCCGCTGTGGTTGGCAACAGCCGCACATGGCAGAGCTTAGGCTTGGACTTAGAAAGACCGATCCCCCACGCTCGCGCGCAACGTTTAGCACGCACGATTTTAACCAGCGACGAATATGCAGCATACTGCGAACTGGACACAGCACAGCAAGCACAACGCTTAACGCTGACATTTTCACTGAAAGAAAGTTTGTTTAAAGCCTTAAACCCTCTGACAGGGATGTATTTTGGCTTTCAAGATGCGCAGATTGTAACTATAGATAGCGCAAGCACAGGTCATGCACGCTTAGCTTTAAATAAGAGTTTATCCGAGCAGTGGCGCGCTGGTTGCGAGCTTGAGGGACAATTTAGCCTTTTACACGGCAGTGTGCTGAGCTTAATTGCTGTCGGTTATTAAGCTAAAACAGCGCCATATTCAGCACAAATATGGCGCTTACAACTGTTAGATACTGCTAAGCAGACGGGCTAAAATAATCTTAGCTTTAGACATGCCCACATTCAGTGCCGCATCAATTTGCGTCATAGTAATCACACCGGTGGATTTACCTGCCGCTGGATTCACCACTAAGGCCAAGCAGGCATAACTTAAGCCCAGCTCACGCGCCAAAACAGTTTCAGGCATGCCAGTCATACCGACAATATCGCAGCCATCACGTTCCATACGGATAATTTCTGCCGCTGTCTCTAAACGCGGTCCTTGTGTGCAACCGTAGACACCACTGTTATTGCAACTGTAACCACAGGCTGCCACGGCAGCGATCAGACGCTTACGCAGTGCTTCATCATAGGGATAGCTGAAATCCACATGAGTGACATGATCAAGCTCACCCTCATATAACGTATGCTCACGGCCTGAGGTGTAATCAATAATTTGATCAGGAATACAAAAGCAGCCCGTTTTTAAATTATCAGTAATACCACCCACAGCGTTGATCGCAATGACATGCGTAGCACCAGCCTGGCGCAGCGCCCATAAGTTTGCGCGGTAGTTGACTTCATGTGGCGGAATACGGTGCGGATGGCCATGGCGCGCCAAGAACAACACTTCACGGCCGACATATTCACCACGCAAAATTTCTGCAGAGGGTGCGCCGTAAGGGGTCTCAATAAACGATGCATCACGAATCGTTAGTCCTTCTAACTGGGTTAAGCCAGTACCGCCAATAATTGCGTATTTATTCATTCTTCACCTCTTATATACGGGTTTTTATAGTTTTTAGCGCCTGCCGTGCAGACTGCCAACGGGGGTGCTGCTGGAAATCATGCTGAGCAGTGTAACGCCCACACATGACAGATAGATGTCGACAAGGTGTAACCCGCTCAGTCTGCAATGCCTGCAAACCCTGCTCCGCTGCTGCGCGATCATTGCATAGTAACCCAACATTACAACCTGCGCTCAATGCGGCCAATACACGTTGTGCTGCATCACCAGCAACATGTGCGCCAGCCATAGATAAATCATCACTGAACAACACCCCTTGATAGCCCAACTGCTGGCGTAAAATATCCTGTAACCACACCTTAGAAAAACCCGCAGGCAAGGCATCGACTTCAGGATAAATCACATGCGCAGGCATCATGCCGGCCAAATGCTGCTGCAGGCGCTTAAAGGGCAGCAAGTCGCTGCGTTCAATTTCAGCGAAGCTGCGCTCATCCACGGGAATTGCTACATGAGAGTCTGCTTTCACCCAGCCGTGCCCAGGAAAGTGCTTACCGACACTGGGCATGCCCGCAGCCTGCATACCTTGTAAAAATGCACCTGCTAAGCGTTCTACGGTCTGTGCATCACCCCCAAAGGAGCGCAAGCCAATCACGCTACTGCGGCCATAATCCAAATCTAATACGGGCGCAAAACTAAAGTCGATGCCCATCGCCAGCACTTCCCACGCCATCAACCAGCCGCACTCTTGAGCAACGTATTCAGGATTGTGCGCCTGCTGTAATACCCCCATCGCCGGCAGTTCAACAAAGCCTTGACGCAAACGCTGAACCCGTCCGCCTTCTTGATCTACACCAATCAATAAATCACTGCGCACCGCGCGAATGGCTTGGCACAACTCACGCACTTGCTGAGGATGCTCAATATTGCGGGCAAATAAGATCACCCCGCAGACTTGCGGTTGGCGTAATAGATGGCGATCTTCAGCGGTTAAAAATGTACCGCTGATATCCAGCATTAACGAGCCTTGCATAGGGTTTCCTTAGTATCGGTAAGCTCAGAGGCGTTGAAGGGTTGCTCGTTGATATCAATCACACACGCATCCACTAGCTGCGGGTACAGCTCTATCAGATCTTGGTTGCGCATCCGGATACAGCCGTGTGAGTAAGGCTGACCTAAAAGATGCTCATCGGCAGTGCCATGAATATAAATATAACGGCGAAAGGTATCTGTATTGCCTAAACGGTTGCGCGGTACTTCACAGCCACTGAGCCATAAAATACGGCTTAAAATCCAATCGCGCTCAGGGTATTGCTGCTGCAGTTGTGGGGTCCAAACTTCACCCGTCCAACGCCGTCCACTTAATACAGCCATGGCAGGTAACTCAGCACCGATTTTTGCGCGAATATAGTGACGACCACGCGGTGTGCAACCTGAACCATTGCGCTCACCGGCACCATTGAGTGCGGTGGATACAGTGTAAGTCTGCTGCAACTGCTGCTTAGAAAAAGCATAAAGACGCTGGTCTGCAATGGACACATGCAGATAATCGATCATGATGTCACCACGCTAAGCTTAAAATTAAGATGTTTTCTTTTTCACCGGCTGCATGCCTACCACATCAATCACACTCTCTGAGCGCAAGCCCGCCGCTAAAAAAGGCACCATTAAGCGTAGCACTTGTTCGGTGTTCATATGCACTTGATATTCCGTCTCAGCCATCGCGCGCAGCGCTTTAATGCCCGACATACTAAAAGCAGCAGCACCAATCATAAAGTGCACCCGCCAAAACAGCTCAATGGGTTGCACTTCAGGTGCAGCCTCACGCAGCAATAACATATAACGGTGAAACACATTGCCGTACATATCATTGAGGTAACGGCGCAAGTGACCTTGGCTTTGGCTAAAGGCCAAACCCAGTAAACGCATAAAAATCGATAAGTCATTACCGCTGCGTGGCTTCACGGCTAAGGTTTGCTCCACCAGCACATTTAACAATGACTCTACCGTCCAAGCCGGCTGCGCTGCTGTGGAGCGGCGCTCAAGCTCTGCATCTAAACTGGTGCACAAAGGCTCCAAAAAACGCGCAAACACCGCCTGAATTAACGATTTCTTCGAGCCAAAGTGGTAATTCACCGCAGCTAAATTGACTTGAGCTTTGCTGGTGATCAAGCGCAGCGAGGTTTCTGCAAAGCCTTTTTCCGCAAACAGAATCTCGGCAACATCTAAAATTCGTTCAACAGTATCTGACTGGGCCATGCTGAATTCACTCTGATTAAAGGTTTAAAACATACGTTTCAAACACGATTATTGTCAAGCAAAGCCAATGAGTCAATGCATCTAAGCAAGGTAAGGTGCGTATATGGCTCATGTTATAAGTTTAGGTTGCACTCTAGTGAAGTCGCTCTGCGCTTATTCGCCCACAGAGGTCCAATCAATAAAGCCCAACTGCCAAGTCGCTAAAATCAGCAAGCCAAACACAATGCGATACCAAGCAAACACCGCATAACTGTGATTAGCAATAAACTTCAGTAACGCGCGCACAGCTAACATGGCAAAGATAAACGAAGTGACAAAACCAATGGCAAACACCGGTAAATCATCGGTCGTGGCGAATAACTCACGGTGTTTATAGACTGAATACACCGCGGCTCCGACCATGGTTGGCATCGCAAGAAAAAACGAGAACTCCGTCGCAGCTTTACGTGACAAACCAAAAAACAAGCCACCAATAATAGTAGAAGCAGAACGTGAGGTGCCCGGCACTAAGGCTAAACACTGCGCACAACCAATCTTCAGAGCTTGCTTCCAGTTCATATCATCCACGGTTTCAGCGGCAATTTTATGGGCGCGTTTCTCCGCCCACAGCATCACAATACCACCCACCACTAATGCAGCAGCCACTGTAATAGGATTGAATAACCATTTTTCAATCAGATCAGCAAAGCTTAGGCCCAAGACCACCGCAGGGAAAAAAGCCACCAATAAATTCGCAGTAAAACGCTGTGCGCTGGCTTCTTTAGGTAAGCCCACCACCACTTCAATGATTTTACGGCGATATTCCCACATCACCGCCAAAATGGCCGCCAACTGAATAATAATATTAAAGGCTTTAGCGCGCTGCCCCGAAAAATTAATCGCATCCGCGACAATAATTTGGTGCCCAGTACTCGACACTGGTAAAAACTCTGTTAGTCCCTCAACCACACCTAGAATAAACGCCTGCAGTGCTAACCAAATGTCCATAGAATCCCATTATATTTCGTATCATTTATCAAGCGGGGCATCTTACCTTCTTGGGGCCTATTTTTCACGGCAAAAAACGCATTAGTGCCGCATGACCTTAACTACAAGCGCTTAGTCGAATAGTTATAGTGCTATAAAGGTCATAGAATCACTGCACTTTAATTGCGTCACTTACAACAATAAAAAACATCAAGACTCGACTGACCTCGCGCCTAGATGCACAACTTAAGATGTTGCAATTTAGATCTGGAGTTTTTCAGTCCTAGGTCGATACAGTTTTATATCCCTATAACATCTCGATAACTATCGCACATCATGGTGCGAGCGTGCTCTCTTAGGAGTTTCCCTATGCACTTTCTTCGTCAAATATCTATCAGCAAACGCCTGTGGCTTATTTTTATGATCGCGGTGGGTATGTTAGGTATTTTTGCAGGCTTAGCCTTAAAGCAATCCTACGACCTAATGCATGCAAGCAAAGCAGTGAAAACTCAACATATTGTTGAAAGCACCTTCGGTACGCTTGAATACTTTCATTCGCTTGAAGAAAGTGGACAACTGACTCAGCAACAAGCACAGCAGCAAGCCAAACATGCATTAAGCAAACTACGCTATGGCCGCAACGATTACGTTTGGATCAATGATCTAGCGCCGAATATGATTATGCATGCCATGTCGCCTGCGCTCGATGGTAAAAGCCTTGCCGACTATAAAGACCCCGACGGTAAAGAGATTTTCAATGAGTTTGCCCGCATCGCTAAACAACAAGGCTCCGGCTTTTTCAGTTACCGCTGGCCGATGCCGGGCGCCAACGCACCTGTTGATAAAATCTCCTATGTACAGCTTTTTAGCCCATGGAACTGGGTGATAGGTTCAGGTGTATATTTGGATGATATTTATCGCGAATTTCGTGCCACTGCAATTAAAGTGGGTGTGATCAGTTTAGTGATGCTACTGATTATGGCTGGCGTGATTATTTTGATTATGCGCAGCATTGTCCAACCGCTAGAAAACGTTGTCAGCGCTATGCACAATATTGCCAGTGGTGAAGGTGATCTCACTCGTGAATTGAACATTCAAGGTGACGACGAACTGACGCAACTGGGCCAACACTTTAATACCTTTAGCCTTAAACTACGCTCAACTATCAGTAACTTACTCAGCAGCGCTGCTACGCTGAAGCTCGCCTCAGAAGCCTTAGGTGAACAAGCTGCGCAAGCTCTACATATCAATGAAGAGCAAGCACTGCAAACTGAGCAAATTGCCACCGCTATTAACGAGGTCACCTATGCTGTGCAAGATGTTGCCAAGCATGCTGAGCAAGCCTCTGGCGAGGTATCACAGGCCACCCAACAAGCCACCGCTGGCCAAGCCAATATTGACACCAGCCTGCAGCAAACCGACCTACTCTCTTCTACTATTGAGCAAGCTGTTAGCGTGATTCAAACGCTAGCAGATGAAAGCAGCCAAGTCGGTCGCGTGCTGGATGTGATCCGCTCGATTGCTGAACAAACCAACTTACTAGCACTTAACGCAGCCATTGAAGCCGCCCGCGCTGGCGAACAAGGCCGTGGTTTTGCCGTCGTTGCCGATGAAGTGCGTTTATTGGCGCAACGTACACAGCAATCCACCGATGAAGTGCAGAAAATGATTGAAAGCCTGCAGCATAATTCCCAAGCTGCAGTGCAAGTGATTGGCGAAAGCAGCACCAATGCTCAAGCCACTGTTGAACAGGCACATCAAGCACACCAAAGTCTGAGCAGCATCAGTACTGCCCTGCACTTGCTCAACGAGCTCAATGCTTCGATTGCCAGTGCTACCTTGGAGCAATCCTATGTCACTGAAGAGATCAACCAAAACATTACTCAGGTTGCGAGCTTATCGCAATCAAGCAATGAGGCAGCCCACCATCTCACCGCATCCAGTCAGCAACTGAACCAATTAGCGGCTGAACTGAATCGTCAACTGGGTCAATTTAAAGTTTAAACTTGAGACTGTAAGCAGCGCTGATCCATTGCGGTAATGGATCAGCAGTTTACCACCCGCCGTGCTCTGCAATGGAGCGCGGCAACTGCGAGTCTGCTAAGATTAGCAACTGTGTAGCGCATCTAAGCTGCAACTCTAAGCCCCATATTGTATAGCCAACTATGCCTGACCTACTTAAACAACGTGTCGAAGCCTGCTTTCAAAGCGCAGAACGTTATTTTGCCTGCACCTTTAAACGCCCTGAAGTCAGTTTAAAACTGCGCGGCCAAAAAGCTGGCGTGGCGCACATTTGCGAGAATCGATTGCGCTTTAATAAGGTGCTCTATGAAGAAAATCGTCAGCATTTTTTACTGCACACCGTAGCGCATGAGGTTGCACACTTAGTCTCCTACCAGGTGTATGGCAAAAGGATTCGTGCGCATGGCCCTGAGTGGCAAGCTGTCATGCAGCAGGTGTATCAACTACCAGCTGCGCGCTGTCATAACTATGCTGTGCAGCGCAGTGCCAAAACCCATTATGTATACCGTTGCCAATGCCCAGCGCGTGAGCCTTTTGCCCTTAGCGCACAGCGCCATGCACGCATCAATAAAGGCATGCAGTATCTGTGCAAGAGTTGTCGCAGCACCCTGACTTACACTCAGACCACGGTGCAGCGCTAACGCAAAGCAGACTCAAAGCAGACTTAAGCATCGGTTTGATTGAGCGGGAAAACAATTCTAAATTGTGCGCCGCCCAAGACTGAGTCCTCGACAAACAACTGTCCGCCATAACTGTCAATAATATCTTTAACCACCGCAGTACCAATACCTTGACCAGGATACTGAGTATCTAAACGCTCACCACGCTTGAGGATACGTTCGCGCTGATGCGCAGGCACACCGGGGCCATCATCCTCCACAATCAACTCACAATGGTTGCTGGTTAAATGAGCACTGATGCGTATTTCACTGATGCACAGACGATAAGCATTTTCTAAGATGTTGCCCAACAACTCCAGCAACGCACCCTTCTCCACCGGCACTCTGAGTTCAGTGGCAAAGACTTGGCTGACCTGCACCCGCTTATCCCGATACACTTTACCTAAGGCGTCTAAGAGGCTTTCAAGTAGCGGTTGCAACTTCACACTGTAACGTAATAAACCACTTTTACGCAGGCTGGCACGCTGCAATTGATAGCTGATTTGCTGACTCATACGATTGACTTGGCCTTGCAAAATACGCGCTTGCTCAGCACTATCTGGCTGTACAGACAATACCTCAGCCACGCCTTGCAGCACCGCCAATGGAGTTTTCAAACTGTGGGCTAAGTCATCTAAGGAGTGACGATAACGCTCACTTTGCTGCCTCTCACTGTCTAGCAGTCGGTTTAATGAACGGGTTAAACGCAGCAACTCACGTGGATGCTCATCACTGAGTGAAGCGCGCTTACCATTCTCCACATCATCCAACTCGGCACTGAGGCTGCGTAAACTGCGAATCCCCCAACCCAAGCCCAGCCATAAAAAGCCCAGCAACAACAATAAAGTCAAGCCTAGCCACACATACAATTGCTGCCTGAGGCTGTCATACATCGACTGATAGTCGCTGACCGGCTGCATGGTCACAATACTAAAGTCAGCACTTTGGCCACGCAGCAAATCAACCTCGACATCATAAATAAAGAACTCGCGCCCTTGAGTATCTTTGGCGCGTAAAAAATCATGACCATCCCCATCATACTTAGGCTGATAATTGATAGTGACGTTTTCAGAACTGCGTGAACGCCACAGTAATCCGCCTTTATTACCATAAATAAAGCCCAACTGACGCGCGGGTAAGATATCAAACTCTTCATCGGGCAACTTTTCTGGCATGTGCAACTGCCCTTTAACGATCTGTGCTGCTGAAATCAGAGCACTGGCATCCGCAGCTAAACGCTGCTCAATCGATTCTTCCAGCGTAGCGGTAAAGACTTGCTGTAAAGCAGGAAACAAAGCCAGCATAAACACAGATACTGTGACCGCCGCACCGAACATCAGGCGCATGCGCAACGAGGAAATGCGCAAATAACGACGCGTATGCATAGAGTTCATCACTCGCTTAACGACAGACTTCAGTGAATAAGTAACCCTGACCACGCACGGTTTCTATCGGCTTAAAACCCGAGCCGCCTTCCAGCTTGCGCCGTAAACGCCCCACCAACACCTCAATCACATTAGGATCGCGCTCTTCATCATCAGGGTAGAGTTGCTCAATCAAACGCTCTTTAGATACCACTTGCTGATGGTGGCGCATTAAATACTCAAGGATGCGGTACTCATATGCCGTTAACGGCAGCGCCTCATCCAGCAAAACCGCTTGTTTGCGATGGATGTCCAACAGTAAAGGACCTGCACCAATAGTTGACTGCACAAAACCCGAGGAGCGACGCAGCAAAGCATGCAAACGCGCTTCAAGCTCTTCAAATTGAAAGGGCTTCACCACATAGTCATCAGCGCCTGCGGCCAATCCTTCAACTTTATTTTGCCAATTGCCGCGCGCAGTTAAAATTAAAATCGGAAACTGTTTACCCAAAGTACGCAGTTCTCGGATCAACTCCAAACCACTCATACCGGGCAATCCCAGATCAATAATGGCTAAATCATGATTGTATTCA
Organism: Thiopseudomonas sp.; assembly: GCA_035271385.1. Classification (GTDB taxonomy): domain Bacteria; phylum Pseudomonadota; class Gammaproteobacteria; order Pseudomonadales; family Pseudomonadaceae; genus Denitrificimonas. The sequence goes on from DATERP010000049.1 coordinate 11,147, forward strand.
TTGACTCGGTACAAAGCTTCTTCAGCATTGGCCACCGCATCCACCACATGGCCATGCTCCCCCAGTCGTGTGTAAAGGTGGTGTCGTAACAACGCTTCATCTTCAACGACTAACAATTTCATACGGGGGTCCTTAACTTAATAAAACAGGTGATATAAATGCATAACACCCAATAGCTGCGCCGCACACTCACAGCTCTTGATACGCTGCCTATCATGCCAAAGCGGCTCTAAACATCAACTAAACTGCTGTACAGCACTCTGGTGCTAGGGCTATTCATCCCTACGCAAATCAACTGGAATGTCAGGGTCTTTGAGCATCGAAGGCTTCTTGGCTTTACCCGCATGGTACTGGCGCAACTGATAGACATAGGCCAAAACTTGCGCTACAGCCAAATACAGCCCAGCAGGAATCTCTTGATCAATTTCAGTTGAGTAATACACGGCTCGGGCTAAAGCCGGCGATTCTAAAATAATAATCTGATGCTCGTTACCAATCTCACGAATTTTCAACGCCGTATAATCTCCCCCTTTGGCTAATAACACAGGAGCTTGGCCATTCTCAGCATCGTATTTTAATGCCACAGCAAAGTGCGTTGGGTTGGTAATAATCACATCAGCCTCAGGCACCGAGCTCATCATGCGCCGCTCAGCCATTTCGCGCTGCAGCTGACGAATGCGCCCTTTAACCTCAGGCTTACCTTCACTATCTTTGTATTCATCACGTACTTCTTGCTTAGTCATTTTCAGCTTATTTTTACTCTCCCACAGCTGAAAAGGCACATCCACTGCCGCAATAATAATCAGCCCACAGGCCAGCCACAGCGCACTCCAACCGACGATTTGCATACTGTGCAAAATTGCCATGTCCAATGGCTCACTGGTAATAGCGATTAAATCTTTACGCGCCCGCGCCAGAACCACCAAGGCCACAGCTAAGACAATAAAAAACTTACCCAGTGCTTTCAGCAACTCCACAATCGCCTTCATGGAGAACATGCGTTTTAAGCCGGCCAATGGATTCATACGGCTGAACTTAGGTGCGAGCGACTCCATAGAAAACAGCCAGCCACCCAGTGATACTGGTCCGATAATGGCAGCCATCAGCAAGACAAAAAACAAAGGAATTAACGCATCACCGGCCATCTGCGCTGACTGCAACAGATTGATCGCCATATAGCGCTCATCGAGCAAATACTCACGCGAGAACGAAAAATTTTTTTCCATCACCTGCATCAGACGCTGCCCAAGCGCACCACCAAAGATGAGCAAACCGCCGGTACCGGCCAAGACCACAGCTAAAGTATTGAGCTCACGCGAACGTGCAATCTCACCTTTTTTACGCGAGTCTTGTTTGCGTTTCTCTGTGGGGTCTTCACTTTTTTCCGCACCGTTCTCATTTTCAGCCATGCTCAGTTTCCCCTATTGCGCCTGTACCAGACTGCGTAACATCAACAAAGCATCACTAGCGATAGTATGGTATTGCGCCAAAATATCCGCTGTAGAAATCCAGAAAATAATCAGCCCCATGACTAAGGTCAATGGAAAACCAATAGTGAAAATATTCAATTGTGGGGCTGCACGCGTCATCACCCCAAAGGCAATATTAATCACCAGCAGTGCACTCACCGCCGGTAGCGATAATAATAAAGCGGCACCAATCACCCAGCTCAAACGTCCCGCCACTATAGCAAAGTGATCCACATTGAGCGTCTGCCCCACAGGCAAGGTGACAAAGCTCTCAGCCAGCACATCAAACACCACCAAATGGCCGTTCATCGCTAAAAACAATAAGCTGACCAGCATCAAGAGGAACTGCCCTAAAACCGGCACTGAAACCCCAGTAGCTGGGTCCATCATTGAAGCAAACCCCAAGCCCATTTGCATGGAAATCAGCTGTCCGGCAAAGACAAAGATATGGAAAAACAGTTGCAGCGAAAATCCCAATATAGCGCCAATTAAGATCTGCTCGGCAATCAGTAAAATACTTTGCAAGCTCAGCGCATCCACCTGCGGCATATCCGGCAGCACCGGTACCAATAATAAGGTGATGGCTAATGCCATATACAAGCGCACACGCTGTGGCACCAATTGGGTACCAATAATGGGCATCACCATTAAGACCGCAGCAATGCGAAACAAGGGCAATAAAAAACTGCTAATCCAGCCCGCAATTTGTGCGCTACTGAGCTCTAGCATGGCCGCTGCAACTAACCAATCACAAAAGGAATGTTATGAATCAGGCGCGTGGTAAAATCCATCCAACGCTCAAACAACCAAGGCCCCAAGATAATTAACGTGGCGAAACTGACCATCAACCGGGGTAAAAAACTTAATGTTTGTTCGTTAATTTGCGTGGCAGCTTGAAACATAGCCACCAATAAACCCACCAACAAGCTGGGTACAATAATAGCCGCCACCACTAAAGCCGTAAGCGACAACGCTTCACGAAATAAGTCCACCGCAACTTCTGGGGTCATCCTGCTACTCCTTAAAGTGTGCCGAAACTACTGGCTAAAGTACCGATAATCAACGCCCAGCCATCAATCAAAACAAAGAGCATGATTTTAAAGGGCAAAGAAATAATCAGCGGTGACAACATCATCATACCCATTGCCATTAAAATACTGGCCACCACCAGGTCAATAATCAAAAAGGGAATAAAAATCATAAAGCCAATTTGAAACGCCGTTTTTAACTCTGAAGTCACAAATGCTGGAATCAAAATAACCAAGGGCGTTTCTTCAGCAGAGAGAATATCCGTACGCTTCGAGAGGCGTACAAACAGCTCCAAGTCAGACTCTCGTGTTTGCGCCAGCATAAAATTACGGATGGGCTGCTCTGCTGCATTCAGAGCTTGCTCAACGCTGATTTGCTCCTTTAAATAAGGCTGCAAAGCATCGTCATTAATGCGTTCAAAGACGGGCGCCATAATAAACAGCGTTAAGAAAATCGTCAGGCCCACCAAAATCTGATTGGAAGGTGTCTGCTGCAAGCCTAGTGCTTGGCGCAAAATAGAAAACACAATAATGATGCGGGTAAAACAGGTCATCAGCATGACAAAAGCCGGAATAAAACCCAGCGCCGTCATAATCAATAAGATTTGCAGGCTAACCGAATACTCTTGCTGGCCTGCGGCGTCGGTCGTCAGTTTAATCGCGGAAATGGCCAGCGGATTATCTGCAGCAAACACGCCTGTTGCACCCACTAACAAGCCCACAGCCATCACTAAACGCGCAATCAAAGCAATCATGACTTGTCCTTGCCTGAAGGGGCTAAAACACTGGCTAAGCGCTGGGCAAAAGCTGAGGATACCGGAGACTGTGGCGCAGTCACCACAACCGGCTCTTGCAAGACATGCAAAGGCGTAATAGTGCCGGGGGTTAAACCCAGCAACACCTGCTCTTGCCCCACTTGCACCAACACCAAACGATCACGCGGACCTAAGGCTTGTGTCGCAATCAGTGAAATCGCTTGATTGGAGCCTTTAACTGGCAAGGTTTGCTGCACACGACGCACCACCCAAGCCAGCAAAAAGATCAAGCCAATCACCAACATCAAGCCCAACACCAACTGCAACAACTGGCCAGTTACAGGGCTCGAGTCTAATACGCCCGAGCTGCTCGGTAACGCTTTGGCTGCGCTGGATTTTTCTAGCACAGCAGTCTCAGCGGCCCACAGGTGCGGGGCCGCCAACATCATCAGCATGATCAAAAAACGCATCATCTTTACCGTAGCTTCTTAATGCGCTCGCTTGGACTGATGACATCAGTCAAACGAATACCAAACTTCTCATTGACCACAACCACTTCGCCATGGGCAATCAAAGTGCCATTGACTAAGACATCCAAAGGCTCACCCGCTAAGCGATCCAACTCCACCACTGAGCCTTGATTGAGTTGTAACAGGTTACGGATACTGATATCCGCGCTGCCCACTTCCATCGAGATGCTTACAGGAATATCAAGAATCACATCCAGATTGGGTCCACCTAAAGTGGTGATCATATCTTCTTCGTTCACACGGCGCTGATCAGGAAACTCTTGCATCGGCGCTTTAGCCGGTCCTGTGCTTGCAGCCAGCATGGCATCAATTTCATCTTGATCGGTGTCTGCACCTGCCTCAGATAAAGCCGCTGCCCACTCATCAGCTAAGGCTTGGTCGTCACTGGAAATTTCTTCGTTTTCGTCATTCATATTCTGTTCTCAACTATCCAACACAAGCAAAAATTAACGGGTTTTAGTTTTAAGCACCGGACCGACAACTTGCAAAGCTAAGTTGCCATGGCTAGCACCCAATTTAACCTTAAAAGTGGGCACACCATTGGCCCGTAGCAACATTGTCTCTGGCATCTCAACCGGAATCACATCACCAGGCTGCATATTTAGAATATCGCGCAACTTAAGTTGGCGACGCACCACGGTGGAGGTTAAAGGCACTTTCACATCAAGAATATCTTCACGAATGGCCTTACTCCAACGCTCATCTTGATCATCCACATCCGACTGAAAACCGGCATCGAGCATTTCACGAATCGGCTCAATCATGGCGTATGGCATGGTGACGTGTAAATCACCACCGCCACCATCCAACTCAATGTGAAAGGTGGACACCACCACCACTTCGCTGGGGCTGACAATATTCGCCAATGCGGGGTTCACTTCTGAGTTCATATACTCAAAACTGACATCTAAAATGGCATGCCACGCTTCTTGTAAATCAAGAAAGGCCTGATCCAACACCATACGCACCACACGCAACTCAGTGGGCGTAAACTCGCGACCTTCAATTTTAGCGTGACGGCCGTCCCCACCAAAGAAGTTATCCACCAGTTTAAAGACCAAGCGTGAATCTAAAATAAATAAAGCAGTGCCGCGCAAAGGCTTCATTTTCACTAAATTTAAGCTGGTGGGTACATATAAAGAATGCACATATTCACCAAATTTCATCACTTGCACGCCACCGACCGACACATCAGCAGAACGGCGCAACAAGTTAAACATACTGATACGCGTATAGCGGGCAAAACGCTCGTTGATCATTTCCAGCGTTGGCATGCGCCCGCGTACAATACGATCTTGACTGGTTAAGTCGTATTGCTTGATGGAATTAGGGACTGCGTCATCATCGGTATCCACCAGACCGTCATCAACACCATGTAACAGCGCATCAATTTCTTCTTGTGAAAGTAAGTCTTGTACTGCCATTTTAAGTTATTCCTATCACTACTTACTGCATGACAACGTTGGTGAACAGCACTTGCTCAACCACAGGTTTACCCACTTCAATCAATGCAAGCTCTTGTACAGCAATAGTCGCTTTTTGTTTAAGTAAATCCACACCCAAAGGCGTATTTAACTCTGCAAATTCTTGACTGGAAAACAGCATCACCAACTGGTTACGCAGGGTTGGCATATGCACTTTCAAAGCATCTAAATCAGCTTTATTGCGCGCCATCAATGCCACACTGACCTGTAAGTAACGCGACTTGCCTTGGCTTTTAAAATTCACCACAAAGGCTGGAGTTAACACCTCATAAATCGCCCGCTGCTTAACCGCATCACTCACTACCGAGGCATCTGCAACATCAGTGCTGGAACGACTGAGAAAAAACCAAGTTCCCACCACCGAGAGAGCAATCGCAACCACTAACGCCACCACAATCAAAATAATGGTTTTGAGATTACTTTTCTTCGGTGCCACTGTTGCCTGTCCCGCTGTCTCAGGTTGCTTTGCCATATCTGTACCATTGAATAAAAATCGTATGCAGCAGTTTACCAGTCTAATCCAAGCCTGCAGCCTTGCTTAGGCATAATAATCCACTAAACCCAGTCGGCCATCCTGCTGTTCGCCAATGGATGATACATGCTGTTGCTCTGTCACATCAGCCTCAGTCTGAGTGCCGGTACCGCTGTGTCCACTCGTGCGCGCTTGGGCCTGGGCTTGTTGCTGCGATTGATCAGATACATCCACATCAACATTTTGCATACCTTGTTGAGCAAACAGCTCACGCAAGCGATACATCTGCGACTCCAATGACTCGCGCACGCCAGCATTGGCGCTGATAAAGCTGACTTGTGTATGTTCTTGGGTTATATCAATTTTGATATCTAAGCGCCCTAACTCAGCCGGATCGAGCTTAATCTCTGCTGACTTTAAGTTCTGCGCCGACATCCACATCACTTTATCTGTCACGTCCTGAGTCCAGCCAGGCTGCTGCATGGCTATCGCAGCACCGGGTACTGCACGAGTCTGCTCAACCGCAACCAAAGCTTCAGGTCGTGGCTGCATATCAGCTCGAATGGTATCGGTTGGCGTCACCGCCTTAGTATCCAGCACGGTATCTGGCGCGGCTTTCACACTTTCCAGCAGCGCTGCAGAGCTATTTTTATCCGCATTGGTCTTTTCAGTCAGACCATCCACGCTTTTACCAGGGGCATTGCCAAGCAGTATCGACTTTTCAACCCCATCAACATCTTCAGCAGCACTGCCCTGCTTAGCGCGCACTAAAACATCCTCTGATTGCAGATGCAGTTCATCGCCTTCTGCTTCTGCAAGCAAGCTGCTAGCGCTCTGCCCGAGCACAACCTTGCTAACACCTTCAGCAGTAGCCGTATCGCTGGTATATTCACTCGGTAAGGCTGCCAGAGCCATTAGCAACAAAGGATCAAGCCATTGCTCTTCATCTACTGGCTGCTCAAGGTTGTCTTGGGTTAACAGTGCCGCGCTATGGTCCGTGTTTCCCGTGAGTACGGCATCGATAGAGTCTTCGTCGGCCATAGCACTCTGTGCCTGTGCGTCTACAAGCTTAGAACTGGCAGTCGTTTGAGCATCTTGAGCCGGGCGACCTTTAACCGAGGTTTCTGTCTGCTCAGCCACCGACTGTCGCCCAACAGAACCTTGCTTATCTTGCTCGGCTCTAGCATCGCGCTGTTTCGCATGTTGGGTTTGCTGCTGTTGCGTTGTACTTGCGCGCTGCTGGGCATACACGGATGAAAAACTGCGCTCCGGCACTGCAGCACTGCGCTGACTGGCAGCCTTATCAGCAGCGCTCGGCTGCGTACGCACCGGTGCTGTCGACTGTAATAAAAAATCCGTGGTCGCCATAGTGATGCTCCTACCATAAGCCAATACTGGCATAAGCAAAGCAAAATCCAAGCCAACCCTAGAGTTTCTCTGCTGCCTCAGCCTTTACAGTCCTAACCGTACCGCCACAGACGCAAGACTGCCATTAAATTGACCTTTACAGGCTCATCACATCCAAATAACGCGGCTGTGCCTGTGTATCAATGGTCAAATTGGCGAAATCAAACAATTGTCGATCCGCTAACTGCGAAGGTGCAACGTTCTGCAACGAGCGGAACATAATATCTAAACGGCCGGGCGTTTTTGCTTCCCACTCTTGCAGCATGCCCTTCACCACTTGGCGCTGTAGATTTTCTTGCGAGCCACATAAGTTGCACGGAATAATGGGGAAGCCTTGAATCTGCGCATACTCAGCAATATCGCTTTCTTTGCAGTACGCCAAAGGACGAATCACGACGTTGCGTCCATCATCAGACAATAATTTAGGCGGCATGGCTTTTAGCGTGCCACCAAAGAACATATTTAAGAAAAAGGTTTCTAAAATATCATCGCGGTGATGCCCGAGCGCCATTTTAGTTGCGCCAATCTCGTCAGCGTAAGTATAAAGCGTGCCGCGACGTAGACGTGAACACAGCGAACAAGTGGTGCGGCCTTCAGGAATTTTCTCTTTGACCACTGAGTAAGTGTCTTTCTCAATAATATGGTACTCCACCCCTACAGACTCTAAGTAGGCGGGCAGCACATGCTCAGGAAAACCCGGCTGTTTCTGATCCATATTCACAGCCACCAGAGAAAACTGGATCGGTGCGACTTTTTGTAAATGCAGCAACATATCCAGCATGGCGTAGCTGTCTTTACCACCAGACAAGCACACCATCACCTTGTCGCCTTCTTCAATCATCTTAAAATCAGTCACGGCTTCGCCAGCGAGGCGCTGCAAACGTTTCTGTAATTTCTTTTGATTGGCCAACACACTACTCATGACATGATCCGCAACAGGTAAAAGGCCGGTATTTTACCTGCTACGCTCCACAAACCCTAGCGCTGTCTTATGACTGGTAAAATATTTACTGTCGGTTGCACCTTAAGCGCTATGAAGATCAGGACTCAAGTCGCTCGATCAGCTTGCACCAACCAGCTTCTTAGACTCTGATGCAACTGCTTAAGCAACAGCAACGAGCGGTTTACAGGGTATCAACCAAGCCATGACTAGGCTGCGTCAACACCACTTATTGCGCTGATAAATATTCCAGTGTTTGCAACAACATGCTGGTTTTAGGCATCGCGCATCCTGCTGCTTGCGCTGCAGCTAAGGGCGCATGATAAATGGCTTGCAACTCCATGGGACGCTTTTGGTTAAAGTCATGGAACATACTGGGTAAGTAGGCTGGCATCGCATCTGTGTACTTGAGCAGCGCCTGCACTAAGTTATCCGGCAATGTATAACCGCATGCCTGCGCGGCAACCACGGTCTCTTCCATCAACTGCGTGACCAGCTCGCGACTGTGCGCTTCGCTCATCAACTGTTCTATATCACTGTTGAGCAGTACTGATAAGCCGTTATATGGAATATTCCACACCAGCTTTTGCCAGCGCGCTTGCTGTAATACTGGCAAAGCTTTGGAATCTAAGCCGGCCCGCGTAAAGAAGCTCACACCCATCTGCGCCAGTGCATAGCCTGCTTCTTGTGTGGCCGGACCGCTGTGGTAGCCCAGATTCACGCCACCTTGCGCCTGATGCTTAATAATCCCTGGCGCACTGCGATGGGCATAGATAAAACACAAGCCGCCCAGTAGATGCAGATGATCATCCAACAAGGGCCGCATCTCATCCTCAATACCCAAACCATTTTGTAATAAAACGACTTTAGCCCCAGCCGCAGCCACTTGATTGATAATCGGCGCAAGCACAGGATTACTGGTGGTTTTCGCTCCCACAAATAACCAATCACATTTGGGCATTAAGGCTAGATCATTCCAAGCGTGGACTTTAGGCTCATGCAACTCGCCATGTACGGCACTGCTGATATGTAAGCCGTTTCTGCTCACCGCATCATATTCACTGCGCAGTAGAAAATGTACTTCAAACCCTGCGCGGGCCAGCATAAATCCATAAAACCCACCCACGGCGCCTGTACCGATAATACCAATGCGCGGTTGCTGCTGCTCACTCATATCCACTCTCTTGTTCTTGGTCTATATGCGCGCAGCTTGTACTAGTGTGCGCTCTAGCACCAGCTCGACTTAAGGATTAACCACTAAAGTCTCAGCATTTAAGACGCGCTTAGCCTGCAAATAGGCTTTATTCCAATACTTAGAGTCGACACTGTCTAGACGCACAGTGCCGCCTGAGGATGGTGCATGGACAAAGCGACCTTCACCCACATAAATACCGGCATGGCTGACACGCCCGTGCCCCGCGGTACTGAAAAACACAATATCACCACTGCGTAACTTATTACGCGCTACATATTTACCTTGCATCTGCATCATTTGCGCTGTGGTACGTGGCAAGTGAATGCCCGCTGCGTCGTTATACACAAACTTAATTAAACCACTGCAATCAAAACCAGACGACGGCGTATTGCCGCCCCACACATAAGGCGTGCCGACCAAACCAATGGCACGAAACAGTACATCATCCGCCGTAGGATCAAACACCGCAGCTGTTGAGCGCGGCGCAGGCACAGGCTCAGTGATAGGTGCGTGCGACGAACAAGCCGCTAAAAACGCTAAACTAGCCAAAGCCAATATACGAATACTTGTATGCATCGAATGCATCCCCTTGAACTCAACATAATAAATAAGCGGCACTATAACAAAACCGACTTCAACAACCACGCTTTATGCCTTGGTAAAGCGCTCCAACTGCATTTCTTTTAAGCGACTGTAAGTGCGACGAAAAGCAAAGGCTAAATAACCTTGGGTGTACAGCTCTTCCAAAGCGACCGCTGCTTCAATATACACAGGGATACGTCGGTCATAGCACTCATCAATCAAAGCAATAAAACGCCGTACACTATCATCACCTTGCGCCAGCATCGGCAACTGGCGATCGCCGGCATCAACGCGCAACACCCCATCCTCTGTGCCGCGAGCAATTTTCGCATGCTGTTGCTCGCCACCCAACTCAGGTATACCGCTGACAATCAACACCTGAAAACGCTCGCACAACAGCATAAAATCTTGTGCCGCAAACGGCTGCTCACACAATTGCGCATACTCACACCAGAGCACAGTATCCGTATAGGCTTGAGTCATAAGGATGCGTGTTCCTAAAGCCAACTCACCTTGTGCAACACTTTGACCAGCGCTCAAAGAAGCAAATAATTGCGGTAGCGCACTGGGATGCTCCGCCTGTTTAACCCAATAGCGCTGCACTCTGGTCCCATCATGTAAGCGATGATCTTGCTCTCCATTTACATTCACCAGTAGCATGTTTTTTTCAATAGCAGCGATCGCAGGTAACAAAGGGGTACGATTATAACCCTCACTGTAGAGCTCAGCAGGCGGCTGATTTGAAGTGGCGACAATGACTAAACCACGTTTAAAAAGCGCCTGAAACAAACCACCCAGAATCATAACGTCAGCAATATCACTGATAAATAACTCATCAAAACACAACACTTTAATTTCAGCGCTGAGCTCATCTGCAACTTTTTCTAGCGGATTGGGCGTACCTATTAAACGAAACAAGCGCTGATGAATATCTTTCATAAAATGATGAAAATGTTGCCG
>DATERP010000050.1:0-7199 GCA_035271385.1 Thiopseudomonas sp.
CTGGAATAAATAATTACTTTAGCCATTTTATTTCACCACTGGCAGGTTTTCACTGCGCCAGCCGGTAATACCACCGGACAAACGTGCAGCAGTGAAGCCTGCTTTTTTGAGTTCAGAACATGCACCGCCAGCATTAATGCCAGACGCACATACGACGATAATAGTTTTATCTTTATGTTTTTCCAGCTCACCCATACGGGTTGTCAGCTGATCATTACTGATATTTACTGACCCGACGATATGACCGGTAATAAAGTCTTTTTTCGGGCGAATATCAAGGATAAAGGCTTCATCACGATTGACCATCGCGGTTAACTCACGCGTGCTTAGATTGCGTCCAGCATTGCGCGATTGCTGCATTATCAGCAATACAACCAAAATAAGAAATGTTCCACTGAGCACATAGTGCGCAGTCATAAATTCAAGGAATTTAGCAAGTGTATCGGCAATCATAGTCAGCACTCAAAGCGTTAGTATCCGCAAAGTATACACAGACCTGCGCATTCTCTGAACCACTAACAATGACGCGCCGAGCACATCCAGCTAAACTTAGCTTATATTTTGTTATTTACTTGCGAGTTTATTCTTATGCATACCACGCCTAAGCCTTTAGTTCTTGTGATTTTGGATGGTTTTGGTCATAGCGACAGCCCTGACTACAACGCCATTTATAGTGCCAACACCCCTGTATATGACCGTTTACGCGCTCAACATGCCAATACACTGATTTCTGGCAGCGGTATGGATGTGGGTTTACCGGATGGGCAAATGGGTAACTCAGAAGTCGGCCATATGAACCTCGGTGCCGGCCGCGTGGTGTATCAAGATTTCACTCGCATTACTAAAGCGATTCAAGACGGTGACTTCTTCACCAATCCGGCACTGACCAGCGCAGTCGATCAAGCGGTTGAAAAAGGTAAGGCAGTCCATATTCTAGGTTTGCTGTCTGAGGGCGGCGTCCACAGCCATCAAGACCATCTGATCGCGATGATTGAACTGGCCGCCCAGCGTGGTGCTGAGAAGATTTATCTGCATGCTTTCCTCGATGGTCGTGATACGCCACCACGCAGTGCCCAGCCTTCCATTGAAGCGATTGAAACGGCCTGTGCCAAGATTGGCAAAGGCCGTATTGCTAGCCTGATTGGTCGTTACTACGCCATGGATCGTGATAATCGTTGGGACCGTGTTGAGCAAGCGTGGAAGTTACTCGCCGATGGTCAGGGTATTCACCATGCAGACAGTGCAACTGCTGCCCTTGCAGAATCTTACGCTCGCGATGAGTCCGATGAGTTTGTTAAAGCCACCAGCATTGGTGAGCCAGTGCGCATGGAAGATGGCGACAGCGTAATCTTTATGAACTTCCGTGCCGACCGTGCCCGCGAACTCAGCCATGTATTCCTCGATGCAGATTTTTCAGGCTTTGCGCGCGAGCGTTTACCTCAGCTCAGCCAATTTGTCATGCTCACCCAATACGCTGCTGATTTACCCGCGCCCAGCGCTTTTGCCCCCACACCATTGGTCAATGTGCTCGGTGAGTACTTAGCCAACCAGGGCAAAACCCAGCTGCGCATTGCCGAAACTGAAAAATACGCCCACGTCACCTTCTTCTTCTCCGGTGGTCGCGAGCAGCCCTTTGTCGGTGAAGAGCGTATTTTAATTCCGTCACCCAACGTGGCAACTTATGACTTGCAGCCAGAAATGAGCGCGCCTGAAGTCACCGATCGTATTGTCGAAGCTATTGAGCAGCAAAAATACGATGTGATAGTAGTCAACTACGCTAACGGCGATATGGTTGGGCATACCGGTGTGTTTGACGCAGCAGTCGCTGCAGTTGAATGCCTCGATCACTGCCTCGACCGCATTGTCACTGCTTTAGATAAAGTCGGTGGCGAAGCGCTAATCACTGCCGACCACGGTAACGTTGAGCAGATGGAAGATGAATGCACCGGCCAAGCCCACACCGCGCATACCTGTGAGCCTGTGCCCTTTATCTATGTTGGCAAACGCCCCGCCACTATGCGTAACGATGGTGTACTGGCTGACGTTGCTCCGACCATGCTGACCTTAATGGGCTTACCTATTCCTGAGCAAATGACCGGCCGCAGCATAGTTGAGCTCAAGTCATAGCCCAAAGATTTGCGTGGTGGCTGTCAACGCGCCACGCAAATATCAGTTGTTGCATCATCTATGCTGCTCGCTGCGCTATTTTTAGGCATAATCACTACTTTGTACTCCTCAGGTTAATCTCTGCCATGCTCCGCACATTTTTATTTATCCTACTCAGTTGTGCATTCACTGTTGCCGTGGCGAACGATCAGCGCGTGCAAACTAAACAACAAATTGCCCAAGCTGCTAAAGACATTGCTGAACTGAAAAAACAACTCAGTAAAATCGCCCAGGAAAAATCCAGCGCTGAACAAGCACTGAAAAAAACTGAAAGTGAAATCGGCGACTTAGAGAAGCAAGTTAACGAACTCAAACAGCAGGAAAAGAAAACTGAAGACGAGCTTAAAGTGCTCGATCAACAGAAAAAAAAACTCCACAGCTCACGCGTTGAGCAACAAAAGCTAATCGCTATTCAAGCTCGCGCTGCCTACCAATCAGGGCAGCACGAGCCTCTGCGTCTTTTGCTCAACCAACAAGACCCAGAAAAATTCTCACGCAATCTGATCTACTATCAATACATGGGGCAGGCGCGTCAGGAACAGATTAAAACCTTTAATGAAACCTTGCGCCAATTGGGCAATATATCCGTCCAAATCACTGAACAACACAATCTGCTTGCAGAGCAAAAAAAAAATCTAGTTAGCAAACAAGATGTACTGAAAACTTTACGTCAGCAGCGCCAACAAAAAGTCGCGCTACTGACCAAACAACAACGTAAAGAAAACCAATCACTGCAAACCCGCCAAGCGGACCAAGTCGCGCTCAACAAAGTACTCAGCACCATTGAGGCAACTCTGGCGCGCCAAGCACGTGAAGCACAAGAGGCCGAGCGCAAACGCCAGCAACGCCTGGCTGATCAGCAACGCCAAGCGCAGCAAGATCTGGCTCGCAATTCAAGTAAAAACACCACTACCAACTCCAAAAGCACTATAGTTTCTACTGCAGTAACACATAAAGGCGGCTCGTTTTCCAAAGTCCGCGGCCAATTACCTTGGCCGGTGAATGGTCGCATTATTGCCAACTTTGGCAGTGCGCGCGGCGATAATCGCTCAAAGTGGGATGGTGTATTAATCAGTTCACAGGCAGGTACGCAAGTGCGCGCTATCCATGCAGGTCGTGTAGTATTTGCCGACTGGTTACGTGGTGCTGGCTTGTTAGTGATTGTTGATCATGGTGACGGCTATTTAAGCCTGTATGGCCACAACCAAAGCTTATTAAGTAAGACTGGCGACACAGTCAGCGCAGGCCAGGCTATTTCTACCGTGGGTAATACCGGCGGTCATGATCAAACCGCGCTGTATTTTGCTATACGGCAAAAAGGCCAACCCGCTGATCCAACCAAGTGGTGTCGTACACAAGGCTAAATTGGAATGCAAAAATTCTCTAGGAGTTACCCCATGCCCTTTACTCGAACATATTTAGCCTCAGCTGTATTCAGTACGCTGCTGATCATGGGCTTGATAAGCACACCGACACTGGCGGTGCCTAATCCTGCCGATACGGTGGCCACTGAAACCTTACCACTGAATGATTTACGCACCTTTGCCGAAGTTCTGGAGCGCATCAAAACTGCGTATGTTGAGCCCATCGACGATAAAACTCTGTTTGAAAACGCCATTAAAGGCATGCTCAGTAACCTCGACCCGCATTCCAGCTACCTTGACCCAGAAGACTTTCGCCAGCTACAAGAAAGCACCAGCGGCGAGTTTGGCGGCTTAGGTATTGAAGTGGGTTTAGAAGATGGCGTGCTGCAAGTGATAGCGCCGATTGATGACTCCCCAGCATCCGCTGCAGGGCTTGAAGCACAAGATCTAATTATCAAAATTGATGACCAGCCCACTCAGGGCCAATCATTAATGGAAGCGGTAGAAAAAATGCGCGGCAAGCCGGGCACCAGCATTCGCTTAACTATTGTGCGTGACGGTCGCAAACCTTTTGATGTAACCCTCAAACGTGCGGTCATTAAAAGCCGCAGCGTTAAAAGTCAGCTACTGGAAGATGACTACGGTTTAATCCGCATCAGTCAGTTCCAAGTCAATACCGGTAGCGAAGTTGCTAAAGCGTTAGGCGCACTAAAGAAAGACAATAAAGGCAAACCACTGCAAGGCCTGATTCTCGATTTACGCAATAACCCAGGTGGTGTCTTACAGGCGGCAGTTGAAGTGACCGATCAATTTATCAGTGATGGTTTAATTGTCTACACCAAAGGTCGCTTGGCCAATGCTGAGCTGCGTTTTTCCGCTACGGCTGAAAATATCAGTGGCGACGTACCTTTAGTGGTGCTGATCAATGGCGGTAGCGCCTCAGCTTCAGAAATTGTTGCCGGCGCTCTACAAGATCATAAGCGCGCCGTATTAATGGGTACCGATAGCTTCGGTAAAGGCTCAGTACAAACCGTATTACCGCTGAATAACGACCGTGCCCTGAAGCTCACCACTGCGCTGTACTACACGCCTAAAGGCCGCTCAATTCAGGCGCAAGGCATTGTTCCTGATATCGTGGTCGAACGTGCGAAGATCAGCCAAGAAGACAGTACTTTAGGTGTTAAAGAAGCAGATCTGGCTGGCCACCTTGGTAACGGTAACGGCGGTCCCGATAAGCGCAGCAAAGCCGACAAAGAGCAAAAACCACGCTTGCAAGACGAAGACTATCAAGTCAATCAGGCCATGAATTTACTCAAAGGCATGAACGTACTCAAGGCACCTAAGACGCTCTAGTAGCTATTACTACAGTCTTGCTACAAGGCAATAAAAAACGGCATCTGCGGACTGAGCACAGATGCCGTTTTTGTTAGCCAGGAGCACATTAGGGAACGCGTTTTAGCGCACCACAATACCTTTACTGGCCATATAGGCTTTAGCTTCTTGAATAGTGTATTCGCCAAAGTGGAAAATACTTGCGGCCAAGACTGCATCCGCTTTACCTTCGATAATACCGTCGGCCAAGTGCTGTAAATTACCCACACCACCCGAAGCAATCACCGGAATATTGACTGCTTCACTCACCGCACGGGTCACGCCTAAGTCAAAGCCATTCTTCATGCCGTCTTGATCCATACTGGTAAGCAGGATTTCACCGGCACCGTAGCTTTCCATCTTGATCGCCCACTCCACTGCATCAATACCAGTGGGTTTACGACCGCCATGGGTAAAGATTTCCCAACGTGGTGGCTCGCCCACAGCCGAGACTTGTTTGGCATCAATCGCAACAATAATCGACTGCGAACCAAAGTGCTCTGCAGCTTCGCGAACAAACTCAGGGGTAAATACTGCAGCTGAGTTGATCGAAACTTTATCCGCACCGGCATTCAGCAGGTTACGAATATCATTCACAGTACGCACACCACCGCCCACTGTCAGCGGAATAAAGATTTGGCTGGCCATGCGCTCAACGGTTTTGAGCATGGTGTCACGGCCTTCGACAGTGGCGGTGATATCCAGAAAAGTCAGCTCATCCGCACCTTGCTCGTCATAACGACGGGCAATCTCAACTGGGTCACCAGCATCGCGAATATTCTCAAATTTTACGCCTTTTACCACGCGGCCATTTTCAACATCAAGGCAAGGAATGATACGTTTCGCGAGCGTCATGCGGCTCTCCACAGAGTGAGTGAAATTGATATGTTGCGGCGCATATATTACTTATTATCTACATACCAATCGATGCAAATAATCTGAACACCTATAATTTCTCTGTAGGTCGCCCTTTTAGGGCGACAAAACCATCCAACAGCGCAGTGCTATCAAGGCGTGTGCTACGCCCCTGTCGGGCTAAAGCAGCGACCTACAAATAATACAAAAAACTTACTTGAAGCTATCACACAAGGCCTGCGCCTCAGCAATATCCAGCGTGCCTTCATAAATAGCGCGGCCAGTAATAGCACCGACAATGCCCGGCGCACGTGCATTTAATAAGGACTGCACATCACCAATATTATGAATACCACCTGAAGCAATCACCGGAATGCTGGTAGCGCGCGCTAAAGCCGCGGTGGCTTCAACGTTACAGCCCTGCATCATGCCGTCTTTGGCGATATCAGTGTAAACAATGGCAGATACGCCATCAGCTTCAAAGCGCTTAGCCAAATCAGTCACTTGCAGCTCGCTGATTTGCGCCCAGCCATCGGTGGCAACAAAACCATTCATGGCATCCAGACCCACAATCACTTTACCTGGAAAAGCTTTACAGGCTTCGGCGACAAACTCAGGCTCTTTCACCGCTTTAGTGCCGATAATCACATAGCTAACACCCGCGCGCACATAGTGCTCGATGGTCTCAAGATTGCGAATCCCACCGCCAATTTGAATTGGCAGATTTGGGTAACGCGCAGCAATGGCTTTAACAACTTCGCCATTCACCGGCTCACCAGCAAAAGCACCATTAAGGTCAACTAAGTGCAAGCGACGGCAACCTGCCTCAACCCACTTTACAGCCATTTCCACTGGATCATTTGAAAAAACAGTAGAATCTTCCATACGCCCTTGGCGCAGTCGTACACAAGCACCATCTTTTAAATCAATCGCGGGAATAATCAGCATTAAATCAGTCTGCCTAAAAGTTAAGTCAATAAATCAACTCAGAACTGAACGCTACCAGCGCCCGTCCCAAGCCACAAAATTCTGTAAAAGCTGCAAGCCAGTGCTCTGGCTTTTTTCCGGGTGAAATTGCACGGCAAAGCGCGAACCATCAGCTAACGCAGCAGCAAACTCCACACCATACTGACAACTGCCCGCCACTTGGCGTGGGTTCTCAGCTTCAACGTAATAACTGTGTACAAAGTAAAATCGTGAATGATCGGCAATGTTATGCCACAGCGGATGCGGTAAACGTTGCGCAACGGTATTCCAACCCATATGCGGCACTTTTAAGCGCTGCTCGTCTTGATACAAAGACTGACCAAAAGCACGCACCCGCCCCGGAATTAAGCCTAAGCAATCCACGCCGCCGTTTTCTTCACTGCTATCGAGTAACGCCTGCATGCCCACACAAATCCCCAGAAAAGGACGGTCGCTGCTGACTTCACGAATCACATC
>DATERP010000051.1:0-2818 GCA_035271385.1 Thiopseudomonas sp.
CGGTAGCGCGCCTGCTTTGGGAGCAGGATGTCGGGAGTTCGAATCCCCCTACCCCGACCATTTTTGGGTCGTTAGCTCAGTGGTAGAGCAGTTGGCTTTTAACCAATTGGTCGTAGGTTCGAATCCCACACGACCCACCATGTATTTTTAGTAATACACATTCTAAGCTCCTAGCAGTTACTGCTCGGAGCTTTTTTTGTTTTTGTCGATTATTTTTCCAGCAGAATAGAATGTTTTGCGTGGATTAGTAGTGCGCGCGTGGATCATAGGCGTGCCTAGTTGGGCACGCCATGAGCAGCGGTTTAGTGACTGCGTGAGACGATATAGTTGGCGAGCTTGCGTAAGTGGTCAGCACCTTGATCAAAGTCTGTCAGAGCAGCTAGGGCTTGGTCTCTCAGTGCATAGGCATAGGCTTGTGCGGCGTCTAGGCCGAGTAGGGCGGGGTAAGTCGGCTTATCATGCTCGATATCGCTACCTTGCTGCTTACCCAGTGTTTGTGTGTCACTGGTTACATCTAAAATATCATCTTGCACTTGAAACGCCAGGCCAATAGCTTGTGCATATTGCTCCAGTGCGGTTAATGCTTCAGGTGTGGCTGCTGAACTGGCAATCGCACCGAGACGCACACTGGCCTGAATTAAAGCGCCTGTTTTGTGGCGGTGCATCAGCTCTAAGGTGTCTTGGCTGATACTTTGACCTACAGAACTCAAATCAATCGCTTGTCCACCCACCATACCGGCTGCACCGGATGCCGTGGCCAAGACTTGCAGCATATCTAGACGTTGCTTACAGCTTATCGGCGACAACTGTTCATCACCGAGCGCGTAGAACGCCAGCGATTGCAAAGCATCGCCCGCTAAAATTGCATAGGCTTCGTCAAAAGCTTTATGAGTTGTAGGTTTGCCGCGACGTAAATCATCATTATCCATGGCCGGCAGATCATCATGCACCAGTGAATAGGCATGAATAAGCTCCACTGCACAGGCAGCACCGTAGGCGTGTTGCACTTCGCCGCCTAGCGCTTGACAGCTCGCAAAGACTAGAAGAGGGCGTATACGTTTACCACCGTTCATTACGCTGTAATGCATGGCGGCATATAAAGGTTGCAACTCAGTTGATGGTGCTTGTAACAACTGCTCTAGCGCACCATCAACATGCTGCTGACAAAAGTGCTGATAATCTGAGATCAAGGCAAAAGACTTCCATCGTGAGGTTGTTCTGTCAGCGTGCCGTTTTGTTCAAGTAAAATATTAATACGCTGTTCTGCATCTTGCAGTGCACTTTGGCATTCGCGGGTTAAAGCAATGCCTTGTTCAAAGGTTGCTAGTGATTCTTCGAGCGATAAATCACCGCTTTCCAGACGCTCAACCAGTACTTGCAGATCGTTTAAGGATTGTTCAAATACGGGTGGTTTTTTTTGGCGAGCCATACAGCCCTCACAATATCAAGTGGTGGGTGTATAAAGCGCAGCTCAGCTCTCAAGCGAGTATTGCGCTTTATATGCGATACGCCAAAGTATAGCGCAACTCGAAGTTGAGCTAAATTATTAAACTCTTTTTCCAAGTTAAGCCAGTTGTTTCGGATGTTTGAGATGTGTATCGCGGATAAAAATGTGCGGTACAGATTTTGAGGCGGGAGGGAATGATGCTATTTGTGTTGTGTTATTTTTAGATTGAGCAGTTGATTATGGCAATCAACCGCTCGGTCACGTCAGTGCGAGTTACTTTTTGAATGCTGCAGCAGCTTTCAAGATCTCTGCGCGTGCCGCGGCAGCGTCGCCCCAGCCTTCAACCTTAACCCACTTGCCTTTTTCTAAATCTTTGTAGTTTTCAAAGAAGTGCTTGATCTGCTCGATCAGCAGGGGTGGTAAGTCAGTGTATTCATGTACATCGTTGTACAGTTGGGTAATTTTTTCGTGTGGTACTGCAATCAGCTTAGCATCGCCGCCCGCTTCGTCAGTCATGTGCAGTACGCCAATTGGACGTGCACGGATCACTGCACCCGGTGCAACTGGGTAAGGCGTGACCACTAAAACGTCTAGGGCATCACCGTCATCAGCCAGTGTATTGGGGATAAAACCGTAGTTCGCTGGGTAGAACATTGGTGTAGCCATAAAACGGTCAACCATCAGGTTGTCAGTTTCGGTATCGATTTCATATTTGATAGGCGCATGGTTAGCAGGGATTTCAATCGCAACATAAATATCGTTGGGTAAGTCTTTACCTGCAGGGATTTTGCTAAAGCTCATGTTTGAGTGTCCAAAGGAAAATAAATAAGTACGGCAATTATAGGGGTATTTATGGAGTGATACCAAGTATTGCCGCGTGTTGAAACGTTGTGCTGCAAGCTGTGACTGCTGTGGTGATATGACGCCTGTGCCGTTTGCTGGCATCGACGTCATGCGACAGAGTATTACAGCGGTAAAATATAGCTTCTAAAATGCTGGTCTTCTAAAAAGTCAGATGCTTCATATAAGCGCTGGGCAATTTCATTGCTGGCATGAATAGAAACGCGTAAACGCACCACATCATGAGCACGAGCGCGTTGCTCAATGTCTTTTAATAATTTTTTGGCGACTTGTTGGCGGCGTGACTCTTCCGTCACATACATATCATTGATAATCCAGATCGGACGTAAAAGCACAGAAGAGAAGCTTGGATAAACTAAGCAAAAGCTCAGTGGAGCATCATTTTCGATAGCCAGTAAAATAATGGCCTCTTGCTTATTCAGACGCTGAGTTAAAAAATCTTTTGATTCGTCCTGTTGTGGCATCGCATTATAAAACTCACGGTAACGGATAAACATCGGGGTGAGTTGG
>DATERP010000052.1:0-17862 GCA_035271385.1 Thiopseudomonas sp.
TTGCATTTTTTCAAGCACAGTTTTCAATGCTTATCTTCGGCGGCTTGCCGCTTAAACGCAGAATCCAGGGTTATTTATGACGCGCTACATCTTCGTCACAGGCGGTGTTGTTTCTTCATTGGGGAAAGGTATTGCCTCAGCTTCATTAGCGGCTATTCTTGAGGCGCGTGGCTTAAAAGTCACCCTGCTAAAACTCGATCCGTATATTAACGTTGACCCAGGCACCATGAGTCCTTTTCAGCACGGTGAAGTCTTTGTGACTCACGACGGCGCAGAAACTGACCTTGATTTGGGTCACTACGAACGTTTTGTCCGTACCACCATGACACAAAACAACAACTTCACCACCGGTCGTGTGTATGAAGAAGTGTTGCGTCGTGAGCGTCGCGGTGATTACTTGGGTGCAACCATCCAAGTTATTCCACATATCACTGATGAAATTAAGCGCCGTATTATTAAGGGCGCCGGTGATGCTGATATCGCGATGGTCGAGATTGGCGGCACTGTGGGTGATATCGAATCACAGCCGTTTTTAGAGGCGATTCGCCAGTTACGTGTTGAGGTTGGTGCTAAACGCGCCATGCTGATGCACTTAACCTTAGTACCTTATATTGCTACGGCCGGTGAAACTAAAACCAAGCCCACGCAGCACTCGGTAAAAGAGTTGCGCTCGATTGGTTTGCAGCCAGATGTATTGGTTTGTCGTTCTGATCGTCCAGTAGATATTGCTTCACGCCGTAAAATTGCTTCTTTCACCAACGTTGAAGAGCGTGCGGTGGTGAGTTTGCATGACGTTGACACCATTTATAAAATCCCCGGTATCTTGCACAGTCAAGGTCTGGATGATTTTGTTATGGAGCGCTTTGGTTTAGAGTGTGACGGCGCAGACTTGTCCGAGTGGGATCGTGTAATTGATGCCAAGCTTAACCCCAAGCAAGAAGTCACCATCGCCATGGTAGGTAAATACATGGAGTTGTTGGATGCTTATAAGTCGTTGATTGAAGCGATGAGTCACGCCGGTATCGAAACACAGACCAAAGTGACTTTGCGCTATATCGACTCTGAAGACCTTGAAAATCAAGGTGTTGATGTGCTTGAAGGTGTTGATGCAGTCTTAGTGCCAGGTGGTTTTGGTCTGCGCGGTGTGGAAGGGAAAATTCTAGCTGTGCAGTACGCACGTGAGAACAAAATTCCATATCTAGGTATTTGTTTAGGTATGCAAGTGGCAGTGATTGAGTTCGCCCGTAATGTACTGGGCTGGACCGATGCTAACTCCACTGAGTTTGACAAAGATAGCACGCATCCAGTCGTGGGTTTGATTTCTGAGTGGCAAGATGCAGATGGCAGCGTTGAGCAACGCGGTGAAGATGCTGATATCGGTGGCACCATGCGTCTGGGTGCTCAAGAATGTCAGTTGATCCCCGGTACTCTAGTGCATGCAAGCTACGGCAAAGACTCTATTGTTGAGCGTCACCGTCATCGTTATGAAGTGAATAACCAATTGTTACCGCAACTGATCGAAGCTGGCTTAAAAGTCTCAGGTCGTTCGGAAGATGGCGCACTGGTTGAAGTTGTCGAAGTTGCTGATCATCCATGGTTTGTTGCTAGTCAATTCCACCCTGAATTCACTTCAACGCCACGCGATGGCCATCCATTGTTTAAAGATTTTGTGAAGGCTGCATTAGCGTATAAGGCAGGCCAGGCATGAGTCAAAAAATCATTCGTGTCGCTGATATCGACATCGCCAACGACAAGCCCTTTGTTTTGTTTGGCGGCATTAATGTGATTGAATCGCGTGATTTAGCCATGCGCGCCTGTGAAGAATATGTGCGCGTGACGGAAAAGCTCGGTATTCCTTATGTGTTTAAAGCCAGTTTTGATAAGGCTAATCGCTCATCGATTCACTCCTTTCGTGGCCCAGGTCTCGATGAGGGGCTCAAAGTCTTTGAGGAAATCAAACGCACCTTTAATGTGCCAGTGCTGACCGATGTGCATGAGCCCTATCAAGCGCAGCCAGTGGCTGAAGTGTGCGATATTATTCAGTTGCCAGCGTTTTTATCACGCCAGACTGATTTAGTTGTGGCAATGGCGAAAACCAATGCTGTGATCAATATCAAAAAAGCTCAGTTTCTTGCGCCGCATGAGATGAAGCATATCCTCACCAAGTGTGAAGAAGCAGGTAATGATCAGTTGATTCTCTGTGAGCGTGGTTCAGCCTTTGGTTACAACAACCTAGTGGTGGATATGCTGGGTTTTGGCATTATGAAAGAATTTGAGTACCCAGTATTTTTTGATGTAACCCACTCATTGCAAACGCCAGGTGGCCGCGCTGATTCAGCCGGTGGCCGTCGTGCACAGGTGACTGAGTTAGCCAAAGCGGGTATGAGTCAAGGTTTAGCGGGTCTGTTTTTAGAAGCACACCCTGATCCAGATAATGCTAAATGCGATGGCCCTTGTGCCTTGCGCTTGGATAAGCTTGAGCCGTTTTTAACTCAGCTGAAGCAGTTGGACGATTTGATTAAAAGTTTTCCCACCATTGAAACGGCTTAAGTTGATTACTTCACTTTAAGCTTGACCCAATACAAGTACGGAGCATGCAGAACAATGGCAAAAATTATCGACATCAAAGGTCGTGAAGTCTTAGATTCACGTGGTAACCCTACCGTTGAAGCTGATGTGATTTTAGAGGGCGGTATTATTGCTAGCGCCTGTGCACCTTCAGGCGCATCAACAGGTTCGCGTGAAGCGTTGGAGTTGCGCGATGGCGATAAAAGCCGTTATTTAGGTAAAGGCGTACTCAAGGCCGTCGCGACGATCAACGGTCCAATCCGTGAATTACTGTTGGGTAAAGACGCAACTGATCAAGAAGCGCTTGACCGTGCCATGATCGAACTCGATGGTACTGAGAACAAAGCTACTTTAGGTGCGAACTCTATTTTAGCTGTGTCATTGGCGGCTGCAAAAGCTGCTGCGCAAGCCAAAGGTATGCCTTTGTATGCACATATTGCTGGGTTGAATGGCACACCTGGCGTGTATTCCATGCCTGTGCCTATGATGAATATCATCAACGGTGGCGAGCACGCGGATAACAACGTTGATATTCAAGAGTTTATGATTCAGCCAGTCGGCGCAAAGACCTTCTCTGATGCATTGCGTATGGGTACTGAGGTCTTTCATCACCTCAAAGCGGTACTGCAAGCGCGTGGCTTAAGCACCTCAGTTGGTGATGAGGGCGGTTTTGCACCGAACCTTGCGTCCAACGAAGAAGCTTTGGCCGTTATTTCAGAAGCGGTAGCGAATGCTGGTTACAAGCTGGGTGAAGATATCACCTTGGCATTGGACTGCGCGGCGAGTGAGTTTTACAAAGACGGTATGTACGACTTAGCCGGTGAAGGCAAAAAGTTTGATGCTGCAGGCTTTACTAATTACTTAGCGGGTTTAACCGAGCGCTTCCCAATCATCTCTATTGAAGATGGTATGGATGAGTCCGATTGGGCAGGTTGGAAATTGCTGACCGACAAAATCGGTGAGAAAATCCAGTTGGTTGGCGACGACTTGTTTGTGACCAATACCAAGATTCTAAAGCAAGGTATTGATACCAAGACGGCTAACTCTATTTTGATTAAGTTTAATCAGATTGGTACGTTGACTGAAACTTTAGAAGCCATTCAAATGGCTAAAGCCGCAGGCTTTACTGTAGTCATTTCACACCGTAGCGGTGAAACTGAAGATTCAACCATTGCTGACTTAGCTGTAGGTACAGCTGCTGGTCAAATCAAAACCGGTTCACTGTGCCGTTCGGATCGTGTGGCTAAGTACAACCAATTGCTGCGTATTGAAGAGCAATTGGCTGGTAAGGCACCCTACCGTGGCCGTGACGAGTTTCGTGGTTAATTGACAGGCTCTGTCGGTTGTAGAAGTATATAAAGTTTTAAGGGCAGCCGTATTAGCTGCCCTTTTTTATGGAAAGCCACGATGAAAAAAGAACCCTACTTGCTGTTGATTGTACTGCTGGTAATGCTAGCTGGGCTGCAGTACCGTCTTTGGGTGGGTGATGGTGGTGTGACGCAAGTTGCACAGTTAAAGCTGCAGATTAAAGAGCAAAAAGCTGAGAACGAGCGTTTGTTAGAGCGCAATCGCGTGATGGATGCTGAAGTGATGGAGCTGAAAAAAGGTATGGAAACCGTTGAAGAACGTGCCCGTTATGAGTTGGGTATGGTCAAGGAAGGGGAAACCCTTTACTTGCTTGCAGAGTGACGCTGCCGCAGTTTTGGCTGGTGATTCCAGCCGCTGGGATTGGCAGTCGTATGCAAGCGCAATGCCCTAAGCAGTATTTGACGGTGGCAGATCAAACCATTCTTGAATTGACTTTGGCCTGTTTTTTAGAACATCCACAGGTGCAAGGTATTGTTGTGGCGATTGCCGAGCATGATCGTTGGTGGTCACAGCTGAAATTAGCCGGCGATGCGCGCGTTGCTAGCGTCATCGGTGGTGCTGAGCGTGCTGATTCTGTGCTGAATGCATTATTATATTTGACCGAGCGCGGTGCGCAGGCTGATGATTGGGTGTTAGTGCATGATGCTGCGCGGCCTTTGCTCGAGCGCAACGATTTAGAGCGTTTGTTGAGCACTTTAGCGCATGACCCAGTCGGTGGCTTGTTGGCTGTGCCGGCGCGCGATACGCTTAAGCAGATTAATGCTGCAGGTCAGGTCGTTAAAACCATTGATCGCAGTGTGATTTGGCATGCTTTAACGCCGCAGATGTTTCGTTTGGGCATCTTGCAGCGGGCTTTAGCCGATAGCTTGCAAGCTGGAGTCGCCATTACTGATGAGTCCTCAGCCATGGAGTGGGCAGGTTTTACGCCGCGAGTGATTGAGGGCAGTGCCAGCAATGTTAAAATAACTCGCCCTGAAGATTTACAGCTACTGCAAACAATGCTGGTAGCTGCAAAGAGTGCGTCTTCTGAGTCTTAATAACTCTTAAGACTTTTTCGCCATTGGGGTAAAGATCTGCCCAGTGACACCACGAGGGATTTCTTCAATCACTCCGCCGGATTTTAAAAATGTTGCGATTTGCGCTTCAAGCGCCTGACTGCTGTGCTGCGCAACTTGCACAATACGTCGTTGATTCGAACCTTTCACGCGTGTGTTGGGCATAGTGATACTCAATGATTAGCTCATGGTTAAGGTCAGTAGCCTACACTGATTTTATCAGGCTGTCTGACATATATAGCCCGATCGCTTGGCCTATCGAATGCTGCTGTCTGCTATGCTTTACCCCGATAAATATTTAGGAGTTGAAAATGATTAAGTCCCGTGCCGCCGTTGCCTTTGGTCCTGGCCAGCCGTTACAAATTGTTGAAGTGGATGTCGCACCACCTAAAGCGGGTGAAGTGCTGGTACGTATTGTGGCCAGTGGCGTCTGCCACACGGATGCGTTCACTTTGTCAGGCGATGACCCGGAAGGTATTTTTCCGGCAATTTTAGGCCATGAAGGCGGCGGTATTGTTGAAGCGGTGGGTGAGGGCGTGACCTCACTGGAAGTCGGCGATCATGTGATTCCTTTGTACACCGCAGAGTGCCGCACCTGTAAGTTCTGCACCTCAGGCAAAACCAACCTCTGCCAATCGGTGCGTGAGACCCAAGGTAAAGGCTTGATGCCCGATGGCACCAGCCGTTTCTCCTATAAAGGCGAGCCCATTTATCACTATATGGGCACCTCGACTTTCTCTGAGTACACCGTGGTGGCGGAAGTGTCTTTGGCAAAAGTACCTAAAGATGCGCCACTGGAAAAAATCTGCTTACTCGGTTGTGGCGTGACCACGGGTATCGGTGCGGTACTCAATACCGCGAAAGTGGAAGAGGGCGCCACGGTGGCCATCTTCGGTTTGGGTGGCATTGGTTTGGCGGCGATTATTGGTGCGAAAATGGCCAAAGCCAGCCGTATTATTGCTATTGATATCAACCCGGGTAAGTTTGATATTGCGCGCGAGCTCGGTGCAACTGATTGCGTGAACCCGAAAGATTTCGATAAACCCATCCAAGACGTTATTGTGGAAATGACTGACGGTGGTGTGGATTACTCTTTTGAGTGCGTGGGTAACGTGCAGTTGATGCGTGCAGCGTTGGAGTGCTGTCATAAAGGTTGGGGTGAGTCGGTGATTATTGGTGTGGCCGGTGCCGGACAAGAAATCAGTACCCGTCCATTTCAGTTGGTCACCGGTCGAGTCTGGCGTGGCAGTGCCTTTGGTGGCGTGAAAGGCCGCACCGAGTTACCCGCTTATGTCGCCAAGGCCCAGAGCGGTGAGATTCCTTTGGATACCTTTATTACCCACACCATGGGTTTAGAAGACATCAATAAGGCGTTTGATTTGATGCACGAAGGCAAGAGTATTCGTACCGTCATTCATTTTTAATCAACAACCACAAGCGTTAGGGCAAGCTGCTCAGTCAGTTTGCTTTAACGACTGTCTTTGGAGGTCATAATGTCGTTACAACAATTGTCATCGCAAAAAGTCTTTGGCGGCCAGCATGTACGCTACGAGCATCAATCTGCTGTGCTTAATTGCAGTATGCAGTTTGCCGTATATTTGCCACCACAAGTTGAGTTAGGTAAACCCTTGCCGGTGTTGTACTGGCTGTCAGGCTTAACCTGTACTGATGAGAACTTTATGCAAAAAGCCGGTGCCTTAAAAGTAGCGGCTGAATTGGGCCTGATTATTGTTGCGCCGGATACCAGTCCGCGTGGTGCCGGTGTGCCAGATGATCCAGAAGGTGCGTGGGACTTTGGTTTGGGTGCAGGCTTTTATGTGAATGCCACGCAAGCGCCTTGGGCTGAGCATTATCAGATGTATGATTATGTCACCGCTGAGTTGCCAGCTTTAATTGAGAAAAGCTTACCGGTCTCGGATAAGCGCAGTATCAGTGGTCACTCGATGGGTGGGCACGGTGCTTTGATTGCGGCTTTGCGCGAGCCTGAGCGTTATCAGTCGGTGTCCGCCTTTGCCCCGATTTGCCAGCCTACGCAGTGTCCTTGGGGTGAGAAAGCCTTGTCGAACTATTTGGGTTCTCAGCGTGAAACTTGGATGGAGTGGGACGCCAGCGCACTCATCGCACAAGCCACGCAGCGGTTACCTATGTTGATTGACCAAGGTGATGCAGATAACTTTTTAGCCGAGCAACTGAAGCCCGCAGCGCTCGAAGATGCAGCGGCGCGTGCGCAGTACCCGTTGACCTTGCGCCTGCAACCGGGCTACGACCACAGCTATTATTTCATCGCCAGTTTTATTGACGAGCACTTGCGTTTTCATGCACAGGCTTTGTCAGCAGCACAATAACCGCTCGATTGACCGGCCGTTCAGTGTGCACGGGTAATTCCGTGTAGAATGCGGCCTATTTTAATATTCAGGGTAACCCTATGCGTATAGGTCATGGCTACGATGTGCACCGTTTTCAGCCCGGTGAATTTATCACTTTGGGTGGCGTACGCATCGCACACAATAAAAGTTTTGTCGCCCATTCTGATGGTGATGTATTGTTGCACGCCTTGACCGATGCCTTGTTGGGCGCTGCGGCTCTGGGTGATATTGGCCAGCATTTTCCGGATACTGATCCGGCTTATAAAGGCGCGGACAGTCGTGAACTGTTGCGTAAAGTCGTGGCCTTATTGCAGCAAGTGGGTTGGGCGGTGGGTAATGTGGATATGACCGTCTTAGCTCAAGCACCGAAAATGGCGCCGCATATTGTCGCGATGCGTGAGTGTATTGCTGCGGATTTGCAGGTTGAACTCAACCAAGTCAATGTCAAAGCCACCACCACAGAAAGCTTAGGCTTTGTCGGTCGTGAAGAAGGCATTGCGGCGCATGCTGTCGCTGTTTTGGTGCGCGTATGACGGAGCTTGAATTACTCGGCCCACGGGCTTGGGGTGAGCCGCTGGGTACAGCGCAACTCAAAGCCACTGCAGAAGATTTTCAGGTCGATGAAGTCTTAGATATTCCTTTGTCGGGGAGCGGTGAGCACCTGTGGTTGTGGGTTGAGAAGCGTATGCTCAACACTGAAGAAGCCGCACGACGTTTAGCTAAAGCGGCGGGTGTCTCATTACGCAATATCAGTTATGCCGGCCTCAAAGACCGTCAAGCCTTAACTCGTCAGTGGTTTAGCCTGCATTTGCCGGGTAAAAGTGACCCTGACTTGCGTGCGGCTGAGGGGGAGGACTTACATATTTTAGATGTGCAGCGTCACAGTCGTAAACTGCAACGCGGTGCGCATTCGGCCAATGGTTTTACCATTCGTTTAACTGACTTAAAAGCCGAGCATGCGGCTTTAGAACAGCGCCTACAGACCATTGCCACGCACGGCGTGCCCAATTACTTTGGCTTGCAGCGCTTTGGTGAAAACGGCAATAACGTGCTTGGTGCGCTGGAGTATGCGCAGCGTAAGGAGTTGCCGGTGCAGCGCAACTTACGTTCACGTTTGTTATCCAGTGGTCGCAGTGCGCTGTTTAATCGTGTGCTGGCGCAGCGCGTGGCCAATAACACCTGGAATGTCGCGCAAGTCGGTGATGTTTTAGCCTTTACTGGCAGTCGCAGCTTTTTTGTTGCCGGTCCGGATGAGTGTCACGACCCACGCTTAGCGCAGTTGGATGTGCACCCGACCGGTCCTTTATGGGGTGATGGTGAGTTGGTCAGTCAGGCGCAAACCCAGCTCGATGAGTTGGCTGTGGCGGCAAGCTTACCTGAGCTGTGTACTTGGCTGGCCAATGCTAAGTTAGAGCAAGAACGGCGCATCTTGCGTTTGCCCGTGCGCGATTTAACCTGGAGTTTTCCCGCTGACGATTGTTTGCAAGTGCAGTTTGTGTTGTTGCCCGGCTGTTTTGCCACAGTGGTATTGCGTGAATTGGTTGAACTTTTATCGGTGACTGAGGCGGTACAAGCGTGCGAATTTTAATTGCCAATGATGATGGTGTCAGCTCGCAAGGATTATCGACCTTGCATGCGGCCTTAAGTGATTATGCTGACTGCACTGTGATTGCTCCTGAGCAAGACTGCAGCGGAGCCAGCAGCTCTCTGACTTTAGACCGTCCACTGCATCCTCAGACACTCAGCAACGGCTACATCAGCGTCAATGGCACGCCCACTGATTGCGTGCATTTAGGCTTGCATGGTTTATTACCGGACAGCATGGATATGGTGGTGTCGGGCATTAATTTTGGCGCTAACCTGGGTGATGATGTGCTGTATTCCGGCACTGTCGCCGCAGCCTTGGAAGGGCGTTTTTTACAGCGACCGTCCTTTGCTTTTTCTTTACTATCACGTGATACACAAAATTTACCCACCGCCGCTTGGTTTGCTCGGCGTTTGGTTGAGGCGCATGCGGATTTATCCATTGCACCGCGCACGGTGTTTAATGTGAATGTGCCGGATTTGCCTTTGCATGAAATCAAAGGCATTCAGCTGACCCGCTTAGGCTATCGCGCGCGCGCTGCAGCACCGGTGTTAACGGTCAATCCACGTGGCAAGAAGTGTTATTGGTTGGCTTCAGTGGGTGAGGTTGAAGACGGTGAGCTAGGCACAGATTTTCATGCGGTGTCACACGGTTATGTGTCGATTACACCGCTGCAATTGGACCGCACTTTTCATGCACAATTAGATGACATACAGCACTGGTTGGAGGGTGTGATGTGAGTTATCAGTCTGATGATTTGCAACGATTGGGTATTGGTATGACCTCGCAGCGTACGCGTGAGCGCTTAATTCAGCGTTTGCGTGATGAGGGCATCAGGCATGAACAGGTGCTGGAGGTGATGTGCAGTACGCCGCGGCATTTGTTTGTGGATGAAGCTTTGGCGCACCGAGCCTATGAAGACACCGCGCTGCCCATTGGTAGCAATCAAACTATTTCCCAGCCTTATATTGTTGGACATATGACTGAGCTGCTATTAGCGGCTGGACCCTTAGATAAGGTGCTGGAAATTGGTACAGGTTGTGGTTATCAGACTGCAGTATTAGCGCAATTGGTTGAGCGAGTGTTTTCGGTTGAGCGCATTCAAGGTTTACAAGAGCGTGCGAAAGAGCGTTTAGCAGAACTCAATATTCGCAATGTGCTGTACCGTTGGAGTGATGGCTGGGAAGGCTGGAAAGCCTTAGCACCCTATAATGGTATTATTGTGACTGCTGCTGCTAAAGAAATACCGCAGGCGCTATTGGAGCAGTTAGCGGTGGGTGGCCGTTTGGTGATTCCGGTAGGTGAGGATGATGAGCAAAAACTGCTGCTAATTATCCGTGAGAAAAATGGATTTGTGCATCAAGTCTTAAATGATGTGCGCTTTGTACCCTTATTGGCTGGAACTTTAGCGTGAAAAATAAAGCTTTATTGTTGCTTAAAGGCATGGCGATGGGCGCGGCTGATGTAGTGCCGGGTGTATCAGGCGGTACAGTGGCTTTTATTACTGGAATTTATGATGAGTTATTAGGTGCCTTATCACGCATTCCTGAAGCCACAGTGTTGTTGTTAAAAGGGCAGGTTAGACAGGCATGGCAGTTGGCCAATGCAAATTTTCTACTGATTTTGTTTTCCGGCGTGTTGCTGAGTATTTTAAGTTTGGCGCGGGTCATTACTTGGCTCTTGGATACGCAGCCGATTGCGCTGTGGTCATTCTTTTTTGGCCTGATTTTAGTGTCCTGTTATTTAATGGCGCGTGAGATTCAGAGCTGGCGTTGGAGTCGTTGGATAGCTTTTACAATGGGTGCAGGTTTTGCTTGGTGGATTACTGTGGCTTCACCTGTCGCTTGGGGGCATGATCCACTGAGTTTGTTTTTTGCCGGTGCCATCGCTATTTGTGCGATGATTTTGCCAGGTATTTCTGGCAGTTTTATTTTGTTGTTGATGGGTTTATATCCAACAGTTTTACAAGCGGTTAAGCAGCTGGATTTGAGTATCTTGCTGGTGTTTGCTTGTGGTTGTTTATTTGGCTTATTAGCCTTTGCTAGACTTTTACGTGCTGCCTTAGAGCGCTTTCGTGACCTGACATTAGCCTTATTAACCGGCATTATGTTTGGCTCGCTTAATAAGGTCTGGCCCTGGAAGCAGACCTTGAGTTGGCGTACCGATAGTCAAGGTGCGGAAGTGCCAGTGTTGCAAGATAATATTTTACCTTGGCAGTATGCCGATATATTTCAAACTCATTCACAGCTGATACCTGCCGTATTATTGATGCTATGCGGCATTGCTTTAGTCATAGGTATTGAGCGTTACGCAAGCAAATAATTATAGTGCACGACACTGTTAAATCGTCTAGGAGTTCGGCGTGAAGCCAGTTCAATTAATATCATCAGTTACAGCAACAACCCGTACACAGTGGTTGTGCCTGTTGTTGCTCAGTAGCATCTTGGCAGGCTGCTCAGGCAGTTCTGGTAAAGCTCCAGTAGTTGATCGTTCGCATGGCGCTAAGCAGCGTCAATACAACCCTGTCACCACAGGTCAGCATGTGGTGCAGCGCGGCGATACTTTGTATTCCATCGCGTTTCGCTTTGGCTGGGATTGGAAAGAATTGGCAGCGCGTAATGGTATTCGAGCACCTTTTACCATTGTGCCGGGGCAAGTGATTCGTTTTTCTAATGGGTCAGCACCGCGTGCAATTGCTCAGGCACCCACTGCTTCAGTGGCAAAAAAGCCTGCCCCAGCAGCTAAAGCTAAGCCTGTTACCACTGCTAAATCTGTGACGCCCGTCACATTTTCGAAACAAACTTCTGCGCCGACGGCTGCGGGGCAACAAGGCAAATGGCTCTGGCCCGCGCCTGGCACGCTGGTCGGCGTATATTCTTCAAACACCAGTTTAAATAAAGGGATTGATATTGCTGGCAGCCTAGGACAGCCTATTGTTGCAACTGCCAATGGCAGCGTTGTATATGCTGGAAGTGGTTTACGCGGCTACGGTGAGTTGGTGATCATTAAACACAATGACACTTTCATCAGTGCTTATGGCCACAACCGGCGCCTGCTGGTGAAGGAAGGGCAAGCAGTTAAAGCAGGGCAGCAAATTGCCGAAATGGGTTCCACAGGTACTGACCAAGTCAAATTGCACTTTGAAATTCGACGCCAAGGTAAACCTGTAGATCCATTGCAATATCTGCCTAAACGTTAATTGCGACAGCCGCCACACCAGCAGAAATATGATTGCAGTAGTCTAATGACAGGCTGCTGCAATCTACTATCTGACAGGATGTGGGGTGGTAACAATGAAACGACAGGGTTTAGCGTTTAAGAATATTGCAGAGGTTTCTGGTAAGTATAAAGTGCGTGCGCAAGCGCGCCATCAAGAGCCAGAATCAGCACATAAAAACAACAATAAAACTCAGCTTAAAGTGGTAAAAAGTCTAGATGCAACACAGCTGTATTTAGATGCGATTGGACGCTCTCCACTGTTAACTGCCGAGCAAGAAGTGTCGTATGCGCGCAGTGCTCTAGAGGGCGATACCCAAGCGCGAGCACGGATGATCGAAAGCAATCTACGCTTAGTGGTGAGTATTGCTAAGCGTTATCAAAATCGTGGTTTAGCGCTGTTGGATTTGATTGAGGAAGGTAATCTCGGTCTTATTCATGCGGTGACTAAGTTTGATCCTGAGCGTGGATTTCGGTTTTCAACTTACGCTACTTGGTGGATACGTCAAGCCGTTGAACGCGGGATTATGAATTCGGCACGGATCGTGCGTTTGCCTGTGCATGTCTCCAAAGAGGTCAATGCCTATTTAAAGTCGGTACGTGAGCTCACTCAACAGCAAGGCGAGTCGCTGAGTTTGGAGAAGATAGCCAAGCATTTAGAATTGCCTGTCACTTATGTACAGCAGATGCATGAGTTTAATGAGCATGCGCTATCACTGGATGCTGCCAATACACAGGACACGACTGTGAGTTTGCTGGATATGCTGGTGGATGAAAACCATGGAGATCCCAGTGATGCAGTACAAGATACTAATCTGGCGGCAAGCTTAGATGAGTGGGTTGGGGCCTTAAACCCGCGCTCACGCGAAGTGGTCTTGCGTCGGTTTGGTTTGCGTGGTTACGACAGTCAAACCTTGCAAGCTATTGGTGAGGCTATGGGTTTAACCCGTGAACGTGTCAGGCAAATACAGGTCGATGCTTTGGCGCGTTTGCGCGAAGTGTTAGAGGCCAATGGTTTGTCCAGTGAGTTATTGTTTAAAGGCTAAACTGCTCAGAGCGCGTCTGTTGAGCAAGTCAGGCAGCAGGCGCGCTAATGGTGGCAAAGCTTATTATTGGCAGTGATTTGCGTTAAACTGTGTTACTCATTTTCAAACTAGTAAAAGGAAATCACCATGCAATACGTAACTCCTGATCTTTGTGACGCTTACCCTGAAGTGCAGGTTGTTGAACCAATGTTTGCAAACTTTGGCGGGCGTGATTCATTTGGCGGTGAAATTGTGACTGTTAAATGCTATGAAGATAACTCAGTGGTTAAAGCTCAAGTTGCGTTACCGGGTCAAGGTAAGGTGATGGTGGTTGATGGTGGTGGGTCATTACGTCGTGCTTTGCTCGGTGATATGTTGGCCGAGAAAGCCGCACAAAATGGTTGGGCGGGTATTATTGTTTACGGTTGTGTGCGTGACGTTGATGTTTTAGCGCAAACTGATTTAGGAATTCAGGCATTAGCTAGCCATCCGATGAAAACTGATAAGCGTGATATTGGTGATTTAAATGTGGTGGTGACTTTTGCTGGCGTGACTTTCCGTCCCGGCGAATACGTGTATGCGGATAACAACGGTATTATTGTGTCTGCCACAGCATTAAGTATGCCCGCATAATAGGTCGCATTTTATGAGTGCAAGCATTCAGCATTCTGATCGATTAAGCCAAGGCTTGCTGCATGCTTTTGTGCTGGATGGTCGCGGTTCAGCGCAAGCGGTAAGCTTTGCTCAGTTGGCACAATTGCAGCTGACTGAGCAACAAAGCTTATGGCTGCATTGGGATCGCAGTCATCAACATACAGAGCAGTGGCTACGTGAGGCCAGTGGGCTGAATGAGTTCTCTTGCGATTTGTTGCTTGAAGAAAGTACGCGGCCACGCTTGTTGCGCCTAGAGAATCAAGAATTATTACTGTTTTTGCGGGCGATTAATCTCAATGCCAATGCCGATGCAGACGATATGATTTCTTTGCGACTGTTTGTGAATCAGCAGCATATTTATTCATTGCGGCAACGGCCTGTACAGGTCACGCATGAGTTGATTAAAGCGTTTGAGAAAGGCTTTGGCCCTAAAAATACTTCAGAAGTTCTATTGTTTTTTGCGCAAAGTTTAACTGACCGGCTTGAGCACGCTGTGAGTCAATTAGCAGACTCAGTGGACCAAGAAGAAGCAGATACCGATAACGATCAGCGCCATGTTCCAGTGGTCTTGCCTTTGCTGCAAGCGCGCCGTCGAGCGGCTAATTTACGCCGTTTTTTAGCACCGCAGCGTGATGTGTTTGCTCTGCTGACCCTGAGTCAGGAAACTTGGTTTATGCGCGACGATACCTTGTATTGGAACGAGCTGAATAACCGTTTAGTGCTGCATCTGGAAGAATTGGAACTTACCCGCGAGCGCATAGGTCTAGTGCTCGAGACAGAACACCGTCGACGTAACGAACGTATCAGTCATACCATGTACTTGCTCACCATTATTACGGGGTTCTTTTTGCCTATGACCTTTGTCACGGGCCTGCTGGGAATTAATGTGGGTGGTATTCCCGGCGCTGATCACACTTATGGTTTTTTCGTGGCCTGTGTACTGTTGGCGATGTTGGCCGTCAGTCAATGGCTGTTCTTTCGTTGGCTGCGTTGGGTATAATATGTACACCAAGCAAGCTGTCTGGATAAGACACAGCATACAGGATTGACATAGGCTATGATGCAAGACCCGTTTGAGCAGTCGCTGCGCGATATGCTAAAAACTCCCGAAGCACAAACACACGATAATGTCTCAGTGAGCAAGGTGCTGAAAAAGGCCAATCGTCAGTTGGGCGCGGGGGCGATTTTTACATTATTTGGACGGGCGCTAGAGTCTATGTTGATTGGTTTGAGTAATGGCTCGGCGCATGTCAAACCCGTGTCGAACTTATCTAAAAAAAATACTGCAAACAAGGCTGATTAATTATGCAACTTGATTCTTGGACACAAAACTTAGTCGGTGCTATGAGTGGTTTGTGGATTAAAATAGCCAGCTTCATTCCAAATTTATTTGGCGCTTTAATTCTGGTGATCTTAGGTTTTTTAGTGGCTAAGTTGCTGGATACTTTATTATCCAAACTGTTCGCTAAATTAGGCTTGGATCGCTTAATGAGTGGTACAGGGTTAACTAAACTCTTGTCGCGCATTGGTATTAAAGCGCAGGTTTCAACGCTGATCGGTAAAATAATCTATTGGTTTGTGCTGCTGATCTTCTTGATTTCAGCGGCTGAATCTCTAGGGCTTGAGCGTGTATCAGCCACTCTAGATGTGTTGGCGTTATATTTGCCAAAAATGTTTGCTGCTGCCTTGGTGCTGTTGGCTGGTATTTTACTGGCCCAATTGCTCAATAGTATGGTCAAAGGTGCTGCTGAGGGTGTACGCCTTGAGTATGCCGCAGGTCTGGGGCGTATCGTTCAAGGCATGGTTATTATCATTAGCGTGTCAGTGGCGATTGGTCAGCTAGAAATTAAAGCTGAACTGCTGAACTACGTTGTAGTGATTGTGCTGCTCACCATAGGGTTAGCCTGTGCGCTGGCTTTAGGTTTGGCGAGTAAAAGTATTGTTGGAGAGATTATTGCGGGTATCTATGTTCGCGAGCTCTACGAGTTGGGCCAAAATGTACAGGTCAATGATGTCGAGGGACGCATTGAAGAAATCGGTACAGTAAAAACGATTTTGGTCAATGATGCGGGTGAGTGGTTTTATCTTGCTAACCGTGTCTTGCTTGAGCAGAAAGTCATCAGTCGTTGATGATTGAATAGGATTGACGTAGCGATGCTCCTTATACGTGTTCGCCATATTTATTTTGATAGCTGGTTTGACTTGTTTTGACTGATATAAAAGCGTCGCATCAGCGTTATGTTCCAGAAGAACTCAGTGATGAGGAACTCGTGGTGCATGCTAAAAATGAATTGTTCAATGTGACGCGAGCTTATGAAGAGTTGATGCGTCGCTACCAGCGCACTTTATTTAATGTATGTGCCCGCTATTTAGGTAATGACCGTGATGCGGATGATGTCAGCCAAGAAATTATGTTAAAAGTGCTGTACGGTTTAAAAAAGTTTGAAGGAAAGTCTAAGTTTAAAACATGGCTATATAGTATTACTTATAACGAATGTACAACGCAGTATCGTAAAGATCGGCGTAAACGGCGTTTATTTGATGCTTTAAGCTTAAACCCCTTAGATGAAGAGGTTGAGCCAGAACCTATCGATACTAAAAATACTGATTTAGATCGTTGGTTAGTAGGTGTAAATGCAATTGATCGAGAGATCATTATTTTGCGTTTTGTCGCAGAGCTTGAGTTTCAAGACATTGCTAGCATCATGCATCTTGGCTTAAGTGCAACAAAAATGCGCTATAAACGCGCAATAGATCGACTACGCGAGAACTTTTCGCATATAATAGTGGACTAAGTGTTTTAAGGTACGCCAAATAACATTATTTGCTGTGCTTGATAGAAACTAAGAAAAATGACGAGGATCGTATAATATGAAATTAAAAAGCACCTTGGGTTTAGCCATTGGTTCTGTACTTGCTGTGTCCTCTTTGAGCGTTTTTGCTCAAGGCCAAGGTGCAGTTGAAGCTGAAGCATTTGCTAAGCACTACTTCACAGACAGCGTCCGTGATATGGAAAACGGTAACCTCTTCGGTGGTTCTGTTGGTTATTTCTTGACTGACGACGTTTCATTAAACCTGTCATACGGTGAATACCACGACATGCGTTCTAACGATCGCGAAAGTGCTACACGTGGCCGTAAAAACATCAAGGGTAGCTTGAGCTCACTTGATGCGGTATACCACTTCGGTACACCAGGTGTTGGTCTGCGTCCTTACGTTTCTGCAGGTATGGGCCACCAGAGCATCAGCAACCTGACTCCACGCACTGGTCGTGACCACACTACCTTTGCAAACATCGGTGCCGGTGCTAAGTACTACTTCACTGAAAACGTATTTGCTAAAGCAAGCGTTGACGGTATGCACGGCTTCGACAACCACCAGTCAGAGTGGATGGCGGGCGTTGGTGTTGGTGTGAACTTCGGTGGCGGCGGCGCTCCAGTTGCAGCACCAGTAGAGCCAGCTCCAGCTCCAGTTGAGCCAGTTGTTTACGAAGAAGTTGAAGCAGAACCAGTACGCGTTGAGCTAGACGTTAAATTTGATTTTGACAAAGCTAACGTTAAGCAGGACAGCTACAGCGACATCGAAAACTTAGCTGAGTTCATGAAGCAGTACCCACAAACAGCAACAACTGTTGAAGGTCACACTGACTCAATAGGTAACGCTGCTTATAACCAAAAGTTATCTGAGCGTCGTGCTAGCGCGGTGCGTGATACCTTGGTTAACCAGTTTGGCGTAGAAGCTAGCCGTATCAATGCGGTTGGTTATGGTAAAGAGCGCCCAGTTGCTGATAACGCAACGAACGAAGGCCGTGCTATCAACCGTCGCGTAGAAGCGTCAGTAGAAGCACAAGCTCAGTAATTTTATGAGCTTAAAAAACCCCAGCTAGTGAACTGACCCCAAAAAGTTGGACTGACTTTTTGGGGTTTTTTATGTCTAAGTACTCACCAGAATTTAAAGAAAAACTTGCTCGTGAATACCACGAGTCAAACATCGGAATAACAACCTTAGCTAACCAGCATGGGTTA
>DATERP010000053.1:0-7288 GCA_035271385.1 Thiopseudomonas sp.
GGCTTTCGGCACTGAAGACTGATTAGGGATGGTAAACATGCGCATCCAGCGCCCCAACACCCGCAGTTGATTGACCACATTAAAGGACTGCGAACCACCACAGACCTGCATCACGGCTAAGGTTTTACCTTGAGTCGGACGTACCGCACCCATGCTCAACGGCACCCAATCAATCTGTGCTTTAAACACTGCACTCATAGCGCCATGCCGCTCCGGCGAACACCAGACCTGACCTTCCGACCACTGCATCAACTCACGCAGTTCAGTCACTTTAGGGTGGGTTGGCTCTACATCATCCGGCAAAGGTAAACCCGATGGATTAAAAATACGGGTTTCTGCACCAAAGGTTTCTAGCAAACGTGCCGCTTCTTGCACCACTAAACGGCTAAAAGAGCGCTGCCGCGTAGAACCATATAACAATAAAATACGCGGCTTATGCGCAGATTGCTGTGCTGGTTGTAACTGTTCCAGCGCTGGAATACTCAATGAGTCAGCGCTGATATTAGGTAAATCTTCGTACATGAAAACTCTCTCTTATGATCTTACTCGGCCTGCTGTGGATCACTGGATAAACCATCTGTACTGACTTAAATACTGAGGCGAATCGCTAAGGCGCTGAGGGTCACCAGCAACACCGGCAGCGTCAGCACCACACCGACCTTAAAATAATAGCCCCAGCTGATTTGGATATTTTTACGTGCCAATACATGCAGCCACAACAATGTAGCTAAGCTACCAATTGGGGTGATTTTCGGCCCCAAGTCGGCACCGATCACATTGGCATACACCATTGCCTGCTGAATCACGCCATCAACATTCGCCGCATCAATCGATAATGCACCGACCAACACTGTCGGCATGTTATTCATTATGGAGGACAACAAAGCAGTGAGCAGACCGGTACCCAGAGTGGCCGTCCACAAGCCCTGTGCGGCAAAGATATTTAGCAGTTGGGCAATATAGTCGGTGAGTCCGGCATTTTTTAAGCCGTAGACCACCAAATACATCCCTAACGAAAACACCACTACTTGCCACGGCGCTTCCTGCAGCACTTTAGTGGTGCTAATCACCTGACCACGGGCAGCGATTAAATACAGTAATACGGCGCACACCGCGGCAATCACACTGATCGGCACACCCAGTGGCTCAATCACAAAGAAGCCCAACAACAATAAGCCCAGAACCCACCAACCCGCCACAAAGGTGGCGCGATCGCGGATGGCTTCTTTGGGTTGTTTCAGTTCATTTAGGGCATAAGTGGCCGGCACATCTTTACGGAAAAACCACAGCAACATTGCCAAACTGGCAGCGATACTGACAAAGTTCACCGGCACCATCACCGCTGCGTACTGATTAAAGCTTAGGTTAAAGTAATCCGCAGAAACGATATTGACCAAATTCGACACCACAAATGGCAAGCTCGCGGTATCGGCAATAAAACCTGCAGCCATGACAAAAGCCAAGGTCGCCGCCGGAGAAAAGCGCAGCGCCAACAGCATGGTAATCACAATGGGCGTAATAATTAAAGCGGCACCATCATTGGCAAATAACGCCGACATCGCAGCGCCCAGCAGCACAATAAAGGCAAACAATTTGCGCCCACTGCCGCCGCCCCAACGCGCCACATGCAATGCTGCCCACTCAAAAAAGCCCGCTTCATCGAGCAGCAAGCTGATAATAATAATCGCGATAAAGGTTGCCGTAGCATTCCAGACAATTTGCCAAACCAAGGCAATATCCGCCAACTCAACCACACCACAGAGCAATGCCAGCAGCGCACCAAACGAAGCACTCCAACCGACCCCAAGCCCGCGCGGCTGCCAAATAACTAAAACAATCGTAATCAGAAAAATCAGCGACGCGATCAGCATGAGCAACACTCAGTCCGTGGAAACAGTTAAAAGGGTTTAGTTACATACAGGTTGGTTTTGCGAGCCGCGCTGCATCGCCTGCAAGCGCCGTAGATCATCCGCCAGCCATTGCTGATTAGCCGTGAGGGTTTGCTGCAGAATGCTCAGCACCCAAACCGGCAGTTGCGGATGCAAACGGTAATACACCCACTGCCCTTGCCGGCGATCCAGCAATAAACCTGTCGTACGCAATAAGGATAAATGCCGGGAAATCTTTGGCTGACTTTCCTGCAGGCTTTCGGTCAACTCACACACACAAAGCTCACCAGCACTGGCCAGCAATAAGCCAATTCGCAGCCGCGTATCATCAGCAAGACTTTTAAAAAACTCAGTCGGCGACAGCTGCATAAAAAAGTCCTCAATAAAACAGTGAAACGAGGGTTAAGCGGCAAGCAGAGAAGCTTATACGCTAAACCGCATATATGAAAAAACAAATATACGGATTAGCGAACACTATGTAAATGAAGGATAAAAATACTTAAGGAAAGTTTGCGTTCACTGAAAGTAAAGAAAAGTAACCAACACCATTGAGACTCGCGGACGACCTCAGTAACACAGCTCGCCCGGTTTCACTTATAAGCCGAAGGTTTCTTTTACCTTCTCTTCAAGTACTTGGTCATCCATGCTCTTGCGCATTGGCACAAATAGCTCTGCCTCCTGACCAACCTGCACGGCAATCTCGCTAGCAGCGTCTTCGATAATATTCTTCACGGCCTGCGCGATAGGCA
The DNA here is from genome assembly GCA_035271385.1 of Thiopseudomonas sp. Taxonomy (GTDB): domain Bacteria; phylum Pseudomonadota; class Gammaproteobacteria; order Pseudomonadales; family Pseudomonadaceae; genus Denitrificimonas. The sequence goes on from DATERP010000053.1 coordinate 2,639, forward strand.
AAGGATCGAGGCCTGCGTTAATGACCTGAGCCACAATCGGAGCGAAGTGGGCTACGAGCGCTTTGTAATATAAGCGAGCATAGCGCATTCAAATAACTTCACCAGACCGGCAATAAAAAACGCCCGACGCAATTAAATGCACCGGGCGTTTTGGGTTACAGCGTGCCTAAGTTGAGGCGGGTAAAGCCATTCATCTATTACGAACGAATAATATGATCAAAGGCACTTAGCGATGCTTTTGCACCTTCACCCATCGCAATGATGATTTGCTTGTAAGGCACGGTAGTGACGTCACCTGCAGCAAACACACCTGGGATATTAGTAGCGCAACGAGCATCCACTTCAATCTCACCGTGCTTAGACAAAGCAACGGTGTCTTTCAACCAGTCGCTGTTAGGCAGCAGACCAATCTGCACAAAGATACCTTCCAACTCAACCGTGTGCAGCTCTTCTGTAGCGCGGTCTTGGTAAATCAAGCCAGTCACTTTGCTGCCATCACCGATCACTTCTGTGGTCATAGCGCTCTTAATCACAGTGACGTTCGGTAAGCTTTTGAGTTTTTTCTGCAGGACTTCATCAGCACGCAGGGTGTCAGCAAACTCAAGCAAGGTCACATGCTTCACCAAGCCAGCCAAGTCAATCGCCGCTTCTACGCCTGAGTTACCACCACCAATTACCGCAACGCGTTTGCCTTTGTATAAAGGACCGTCACAGTGTGGGCAGTAGGCAACGCCGCGGCCACGGTATTCTTGCTCACCGGGCACATTCATTTCGCGCCAGCGGGCACCTGTGGATAAGATCACAGTTTTAGCTTGTAAGCTGGCACCGGATTCAAATTCAATCGTATGTAAACCACCCTGTTCGGCTGCTGGCACTAAACGGCTGGCACGTTGCAGGTTCATCACATCGATATCGTATTCACGCACATGCTCTTCCATGGCGCGCACCAGTTTTGGACCTTCAGTTTCTGCAACAGAAATAAAGTTCTCAATGGACATGGTATCCAGCACTTGGCCACCAAAACGCTCCGCAGCTAAACCGGTACGAATACCTTTACGCGCTGAGTAAATCGCTGCCGCAGCACCGGCTGGGCCACCACCAATCACCAACACATCAAAGGCGTCTTTCTTATTGAGCTTAGCGGCTTCACGCGCGCTGCTACCGGTATCAACTTTGGCTAAAATCTGTTCAACGTCCATGCGGCCTTGGCCAAACATTTCGCCGTTGAGGAAAATCATTGGCACTGACATCACTTGACGCTGTTCAACTTCCTCTTGGAAGAGTGCGCCATCAATTGCGACGTGCTTGATATTGGGATTGAGCACCGCCATCAAGTTCAGCGCTTGCACTACATCGGGGCAGTTCTGGCACGACAGTGAGAAGTAAGTTTCAAAGTTCAAATCGCCTTCTAAATTGACAATTTGCTCAATCACCTCTTGGCCAAGCTTCGATGGGTGTCCGCCAACTTGCAGCAGCGCCAACACCAATGAAGTGAACTCGTGACCCATTGGGATACCAGCAAAACGTAAGCTGATGTCACCATTGATTCGGTTTAAGGCAAATGATGGTTTACGCGCATCATCGCCATCGGTACGTAAAGTGATTTTGTCACTTAGACCGGCAATTTCTTCTAGCAGGTTTTGTAATTCGGTCGATTTGGCACCGTTATCAAGTGACGCAACGATTTCGAAAGGTTGCGTGACCTTTTCTAGGTAAGCCTGTAATTGTCCTTTTAAATTCGCGTCTAACATGATTGGTGTACTCCAAAATCTGTTTTTTGATAATAAAACGCCCGAGCGGTGTGCGCCCGGGCGTCGGACGCTTACACAGTTGGATCACAACTTAGTAAGCTAGGATCAAACTAAGGGTTGAACCTTAGATTTTACCTACGAGGTCAAGTGAAGGAGACAATGTTGCTTCGCCTTCTTTCCACTTAGCTGGGCATACTTCACCTGGGTGAGCAGCAACGTACTGAGCAGCTTTAACTTTGCGCAGTAACTCTTGTGCGTCACGGCCAATACCACCAGCGTTGATTTCAACGATCTGAATTTTGCCTTCTGGGTCGATTACGAATGTACCGCGATCTGCCAAGCCAGCTTCTTCGATCATCACGCCAAAGTTACGCGTGATTTGGCCCGTTGGGTCACCGATCATTGGGTACTGAATCTTACCAATTTCTGGTGAAGTGTCGTGCCATGCTTTGTGGGTGAAGTGGGTATCAGTTGATACTGCGTAAATTTCTACGCCAAGCTTTTTGAATGTTTCGTAGTTGTCAGCTAAGTCGCCTAACTCGGTTGGGCAAACAAAGGTGAAGTCAGCTGGGTAGAAAAATACAACTGACCATTTGCCTTTCATATCTGCTTCGCTAACTTCGATGAACTCACCGTTGTGGAATGCAGTTGCTTTAAATGGTTTTACTTCAGTATTAATGTAGGACATTGCAGAATTCCTTTGTGGATTAAGAACTTGTGATGTTTATAGTAGGTCATTTTCATGATTAGGTATAATCAATTGAATAAATAGAACCTATAGCATTTATCAATGGAACAATATCTCAACCTGAAACAGACTCTAATCACAGCATGCGCAACAGTAAACTCGCATGCCTATAATAGATGCAGCTCGCGCCACACTGTTGGCCGACACAACTACACACAGCTCAGTCGACTGATTTCCCAGCAACTGAGCGCCATGCTTATTTAAGGTACGTCTCTGTATGCAGATTTTCAAGGTCGGTGGTGCGGTCCGTGATCAACTTTTAGGTCGCGCAGTGGTGGATATCGATTGGGTGGTAGTCGGCGCCACGCCAGAACAAATGCGTGCTGAAGGCTTTCGTCCGGTGGGCGATGATTTCCCAGTATTTCTACATCCCAAGACAAGTGAAGAATACGCACTCGCCCGCACCGAACGCAAAAGTGGCCATGGTTATGGCGGTTTCACCTTCCATACCAGCCCCGATGTGACCTTAGAAGACGATTTACTACGCCGCGACTTAACTGTGAATGCCATGGCGCAAGACGCTAACGGTACGATCTTCGACCCCTATGGCGGCCAAGCTGACCTTGCTGCACGGGTGTTACGTCATGTCTCCCCTGCTTTTGCTGAAGACCCCTTGCGCGTATTGCGCGTTGCACGTTTTGCTGCGCGTTATGCCTATTTGGGTTTCAGCGTAGCACCAGAAACCTTAAATCTGATGCGTCAACTGTCTGAATCAGGCGAGTTAGCGCACCTGACGGCTGAGCGAATTTGGCAAGAATTTGCCCACGCGTTGATGGAAGATAATCCTGAAGTCTTTATTCAAGTGCTGCATGACTGCGGTGCACTTAAAGCGCTATTGCCAGAAGTGGATGTCTTATTTGGCGTGCCACAACCCGCGGAGCATCACCCAGAAATTGATACAGGTGTGCATATCCTGAGCGTGCTGCAGCAATGTGCACGCTTTAAGCAGACACTCAATGTGCGTTGGGCCTGCTTGCTGCATGATGTAGGCAAAGGCACAACTGACCCACAAGCATGGCCGCAGCATATCGCCCATGAAAAGCACGGTTTGCCGCTGATTAAGAACGTTAATAAGCGTTTTAAAGCTCCCAACGAATGCGCAGAATTAGCACTGCTGGTCGGTGAATATCACACGCACGCGCACCGTGCACTGGAGTTGCGCCCTGAGTCCTTATTAAAATTATTAATGAAGTTCGACATCATGCGGCGCCCGCAGCGTTTTGATGATTTCATTAGCGCCAGCGAAATGGACTCACGCGGACGCTTAGGTCTGGAAGAGCGACTTTATCCACAAGCCGAGTATTTACGCCAAGCCGCTGCAACGATGCGCGCAGTCAGTGTTAAGCCGTTGCTGGAGCAAGGCTTGCAAGGTGCGGAACTGGGCCAAGCGCTGAATGTTGAGCGTCTAAACGCTTTGCAAAATTATGTCAGTGCAAAGCGCACTCAAGCTTAAAGGTTGCAGGCTCTGTAAACGAATACCACAACAGGCAGTCATTCCCCGACTGCCCTACTCCTCAGCGCAATATCATCAACTAAATATCTCTCACCATATATTGGTAACGGCCGCGAAACTGCTAAACTGCGCAGCATGATACGAATCTCAGAACTGACCCTACAACGTGGCCCACTGCGCTTACTGGAAAATGCCGAGTTAACTCTGCACCCAGGGCATAAAGTCGGCTTAATTGGCGCTAATGGTGCCGGCAAATCCAGTCTCTTCGCCTTGCTGCGCGGCAAACTCCATCCTGACGCGGGCGAGTGTGCTTTACCGGCCAACTGGCGCATCGCCCATATGCGCCAAGAAATTGATGCCCCAGATCGCAGCGCCATTGATTATGTGCTCGATGGCGATACCTATTTACGTGATATTCAACAGCGTTTGGCCATTGCCGAACAGCAACAAGATGGCGCCCAATTGGGCCAATTACACTCCGAACTCGACAGTGCCGATGCGTACACTGCCGATGCCCGCGCACGTAAATTACTCGCTGGTTTAGGCTTTCTTGAAGAACAAATGGACAATCAGGTCAATAGCTTTTCTGGCGGTTGGCGTATGCGCTTAAATCTGGCACAAGCTTTGATGTGTCCATCAGATTTGCTGCTGCTCGATGAGCCGACCAACCACTTGGACCTCGATGCTATTCTCTGGCT
>DATERP010000054.1:0-7725 GCA_035271385.1 Thiopseudomonas sp.
AGCCACTGGGCTGAGCAAAAATCCTTTGAAGTGACCGAACAACCGGGCAAAGAGACTTTCTATTGCCTGTCGATGTTCCCCTACCCCAGCGGTCGTCTGCATATGGGGCACGTGCGCAACTACACCATTGGTGATGTGATCGCCCGCCACCAGCGTATGCTCGGTAAGAACGTGCTGCAGCCGATGGGTTGGGACGCTTTTGGTATGCCAGCAGAGAACGCAGCGATTCAACATAAAGTTGCACCGGCCGCTTGGACCTACGAGAACATGGCCTATATGAAGGCGCAGTTCACCCAGCTCGGTCTGGCGATTGACTGGTCGCGCGAGATTACCACCTGCAAACCTGACTACTACCGTTGGGAGCAGTGGCTGTTCACGCAGTTATACAAAAAAGGCATCATTTACAAAAAAGTCGGCACGGTAAACTGGGATCCAGTGGACCAAACCGTACTGGCCAACGAGCAAGTGATTGATGGTCGCGGCTGGCGTTCCGATGCGCTGGTGGAAAAGCGCGAAATCCCGATGTACTACTTCAAGATTACTGCGTACGCAGATGAGCTGCTAACCAGTCTTGATGATATGCACGGCTGGCCTGAGCAAGTTAAAACCATGCAACGTAACTGGATCGGCAAAAGCTTTGGCGCCGATATTCTGTTTGATTACGATGCAGAATCAGTGGGTACTGACGGTCAACTCAAAGTTTACACCACCCGTCCTGACACCCTGATGGGCGCAACTTATGTTGCTGTCGCTGCTGAGCATCCATTGGCACAACGTGCTGCTAAAAATAACGCCGAACTCACCGCCTTTATTGCCGAGTGCAAAGCCGGTTCCGTGGCTGAAGCCGATATGGCCACCATGGAGAAAAAAGGCTTACCCACTGGCCAGTTTGTGATTCACCCATTAACCGGTGACAAACTGCCAGTCTATGTGGCGAACTATGTGCTGTGGGGCTACGGTGAAGGTGCCGTTATGGCTGTACCGGCGCACGATGAGCGTGACTTTACTTTTGCTAACACTTACCAGCTACCGATTCAGCAGGTGTTTGCATCCAGCAATCCAGACAACAGTTTTGATGCGCAAGAGTGGCATGACTGGTACGCCGACAAAGCCAACGTCACTGCAGTGAATAGCGGTAAATACGATGGCCTAAACGTGCAAGACGCCTTTGATGGCATTGTGGCTGATCTAGAAGCTAAAGCGCACGGTGAGCGTAAAACTCAGTTCCGTTTACGCGACTGGGGTATCAGCCGTCAGCGCTACTGGGGTTGCCCAATCCCAATTATCCACTGCCCAAGCTGTGGTGATGTCGCGGTACCTGAAGACCAGTTGCCAGTGGTGTTACCGGAAAACGTTATTCCCGATGGCTCAGGTAACCCACTGAATAAAATGCCTGAGTTTTATGAGTGCAAATGCCCAAGCTGTGGCGCAGATGCCCGCCGTGAAACTGACACCATGGATACTTTTGTTGAGTCCTCATGGTATTACGCGCGCTACGCTTCACCGCACTATGAAGGCGGCTTAGTCGAAAAAGGCGCGGCTGATCATTGGCTGCCCGTTGACCAGTATATCGGTGGCATTGAGCACGCGATTCTGCACCTATTGTATGCGCGCTTCTTCCACAAGTTGATGCGTGATGAAGGCTTAGTCAATAGCAATGAGCCATTCACCAACCTGCTCACCCAAGGCATGGTGATTGCTGAAACTTACTATCGTCTGCAGCCAAACGGTGCGCGCGAGTGGTTTAACCCTGATGAAGTCACGGTTGAACACGATGCAAAAGGTAAAGCCATCTCTGCGACGCTGATCAGCGACGGCCAACCGGTGGTGATTGGTGGCATTGAAAAAATGTCCAAATCCAAGAACAACGGTGTGGATCCACAAGTCATGATCGACGAGTACGGCGCGGACACCTGCCGCTTGTTTATGATGTTTGCTGCGCCACCGGATATGAGTTTGGAATGGTCAGACGCAGGTATTGAAGGCTCCAGCCGCTTTATGAAGCGTGTGTGGCGTTTGGCTTATAAGCATGTAAATGCGGGCAGTCATAACGGTTTAGACCTTACTGCATTAACCGATGCGCAAAAAGACATTCGTCGCTCGATCCATGCAGTGATTAAGCATGCCAGCAACGATGTGGGCCAACACCAGAAATTCAACACTGCTATTGCGCAAGTGATGACGCTGATGAATGTATTGGAAAAAGCACCAGTGGAAACTGAACAAGATCGTGCTTTATTGCACGAAGGTTTAGAAACCGTCGTACTGCTGCTCGCACCTATTACCCCGCACATCTGTCACGCAATTTGGCAGCAACTGGGTCATACCACGCCAGTGATTGATGCTGCTTGGCCGCAAGCTGATGAAAGTGCTTTAGTGCAAGACACGCTAAGTATTGTGATTCAAGTGAATGGCAAGTTACGTGGCAGCATTGATGTGCCAGCCAGCGCCAGTCGTGAAGAAATTGAAGCGGCGGCGCGCGCCAATGAAAACGTGCTGCGCTTTGTCGACGGCTTGACCATTCGCAAAGTGATTGTGGTTCCCAATAAGTTAGTTAATATTGTTGCTAACTGATTGAGTTGTGCTTTTTTACTTAGATTGCCTAATCTCACAACGGGGTTAGGCGTAAAGGATTGACCATGCTAAAACGCACTATAACTGTACTGAGTCTGGCTTTTTTGCTGACCGCCTGTGGCTTTCAATTACGCGGTACGGGCACCATGCAAATGGCGCTGACTGAACTGAATTTTGCTGCCCGTGATGCTTTAAGCCCTTTAGGCAAACAAGTTAAACAAGGCCTAGACAACAATCAGGTCACTATTTCCAGTAGCGCTCCATTTACACTGTACGTAGGCGCTGAAGAAACAAGCCGCCGCACTGCCAGCTTCACTGCCGGTACCCGCAGCGCAGAATACCGCATCACCAGCTCAGCCACTTATGAGCTACGCTCAGGCAATCTACCCGCGCTGATCAAAGACCGCGTTGAAGTGCAGCGTACTTACGCACACAACCAAGACAACGTCACAGGTTCGGGTCAAGAAGAAGCCATGCTGCGTGAAGAAATGCGTCGTGATTTAGTCATGCAATTGATGATTCGCTTGCAAGCCATCACGCCAGCACAACTGCAAGATTTACAAGACCAAGCAGAGCGCCGTCAAGCAGCCGAGCAAGAAGCACGTGCCGCAGCCATGCGCGCACAGCAACAAGCCGATGAGCCACAGCAATCACCGATTTCCTTACCTTAGTGATCTAGGGTCTTGTGCAAGCAAGACCCTACCTTTGCCCTATGCGCATTTATCCTGAAAAACTCAATGGCCAACTCAAACAGGCCTTACTGCCGATCTACTTGGTCAGCAGTGATGAACCTTTGTTAGCTCAAGAAGCCAGCGATGCAATTCGCGCTACCTGTCGCCAAGCCGATTACAGCGAACGCCAAGTGTTTCATGTGGAGCGTGGTTTCGACTGGAATATCATCCGCGAAGCCAATGCCAGTTTGTCACTCTTTGCCGAGAAACGTTTGCTGGAGTTGCGTATTAATTCAGGTAAGCCGGGCGATCAAGGCAGCATTGTTTTACAGGAATATTTAGCCCGCCCCGCAGAAGATACTGTGCTGCTGATTAATGTTCCGCGTTTGGATAGCAGCACGCTAAAAACCAAATGGGCGAAAGCCTTAATGGACAGCCCACTCTGCGGTTTTGTGCAGCTGCCCAATATCAATATTGAGCAATTGCCCAACTGGATTAATCAGCGTTTAGCCCAGCAAGGTCTCAGCGCTGATCCCGCAGCGATTGATTTAATTGTTGCGCGTACTGAAGGCAATTTGTTGGCGGCAGTGCAAGAAATCGAAAAGCTTAAACTGCTGACCAATGCCACACATCTGGATGTTGAAACCATTCAAACCAGCATCGCTGATAGCGCCCGCTATGATGTCTTTGGCTTGGTGGATGCTGCACTGGAAGGCGATGCGCAGCGCAGTTTGCGCATGTTGGCGGGTTTGCGCAGCGAAGGTACGGACATCCCAATTATCCTCTGGGCTGTCGCCCGCGATATTCGCCAGCTCGGCACTCTTGCCCAACAATTAAGCTCAGGCACCAGCCTGGATCGTGCGCTGTCAAAAGTATGGCCTGCAGCACGCAAACCCTTGTTTGCGAAAGCCCTCAAACGTCTGTCCGGTACACAGTGGCAACTGCTACTCAAAGATGCACAACTGCTGGATGAGCAAAGCAAAGGCCAAGCCACCGGTGATGCTTGGGTCGGTATGGCGTCACTGATTATGCGTATGTCTGGCTCGCGTTTAGCTATTTTTGAGCATCAATAGCGGATAAAGGCGAAGCTGTGCTACTTTTTTGCTAAACTGCCCGACTTATTCATTGGAGCAGTCGCATGTCGCAGATCTATCAACACCGCGCCCGTAAGCGTTTCGGTCAAAACTTCTTACACGATACTGGCGTGATTGATCGCATTATTCGCGCTATTGCTCCACGTGAAGGCGACCGTATGCTAGAAATTGGCCCAGGCCAAGGTGCCATCACACAAAGCCTGGTTGACAGTGGCGTGCAGCTGGACGTGATCGAAATTGACCTCGACCTCGTCAGTATTTTGCAAGACCGCTTCGCCCTCGCCAAGAACTTCACTCTGCACGAAGGTGATGCGCTGAAATTTGATTTTAGCCGCCTCAATCCAGAACCCAGCAGTCTGCGTGTGGTCGGTAACCTGCCCTACAATATTTCCACGCCGCTGATTTTCCATCTGCTCAACAATGCGCACTTGGTGCGTGACATGCACTTTATGCTGCAAAAAGAAGTGGTGGAGCGTATGGCCGCTAAACCCGGTGGTGGCGACTGGGGCCGCTTATCCATTATGGTGCAGTACCATTGCCGCGTTGAGCACTTATTTAATGTGGGTCCAGGCTCCTTTAGCCCGCCACCCAAAGTCGACTCGGCCATTGTGCGCTTAACTCCGCACGCCATCTTGCCGCATCAAGCACAAGATGCTCGTGCGTTGGATCGCATTGTGCGCGAAGCCTTTAATCAGCGCCGTAAAACTCTGCGCAACACCCTAAAAAATGTCTTATCCGCTGAAGAAATTGCAGCTGCGGGTGTGGACGGCAGCTTGCGCCCAGAACAATTGGATTTGGCAGCCTTTGTCCGCTTAGCCGATCAGTTATCTGCGCAGCCGGCTGCGCAATTATCTTGAGAACACTATGAATAATCTGTGCGATACCATTGATATCCGTGTGAAGACACGTTATTTGCCTGATCACTCTGCCCCCGCTGAAAACCGCTATGTGTTTGCCTACGACATCACCATCCGCAATAACGGTACCGATTCAGCGCAGCTGTTAAGCCGCCACTGGATCATTACCGATGGTGACGGCAAAACCCAAGAAGTACGCGGCTCAGGCGTGGTTGGTGAACAGCCTATTATTGATGCCGATGATGAGTACAGTTATAGCAGCGGTACCTTAATGACCACAGTGGTCGGCAGCATGCAAGGCAGCTTTACCATGCGCGCTAAAGATGGCGAAGAGTTTGAAGCCATCATCGCTCCCTTTGGTTTAGCTGTACCGGGCGCTGTGCATTAATGGCGACCTATGCAGTAGGTGATGTACAAGGCTGCCTTGAGCCGCTGCAGTGCTTACTCGATCGCGTTGATTTTGACCCTAGCCACGACAAGCTCTGGCTGGTTGGTGACTTGGTGAATCGCGGTCCGCAATCGCTAGAAACCTTACGCTTTCTCTATGCCATGCGTGATTCTGTGGTAACAGTTTTGGGTAACCATGACTTGCACCTACTGGCGATTGCTAACCATGCTGCGCGCATTAAAAAGAAAGACACCTTACGTGAAATTCTAAATGCACCAGATTGTGATGAACTGCTGTTTTGGCTGCGCCAGCAACCGCTGATGCATCATGATGCTGAGCGTAAGATCAGTATGGTGCACGCAGGTATTCCACCGCAGTGGACCATTGCAGATGCACTAGCGCGCGCGGATGAAATGCACCGCGTCCTGCAAGATGACAGCCTATTGATTCCTTATTTGGATGGTATGTATGGCGATCATCCCACGCAATGGAATGATGAGCTGGCCGGCATTGAACGCTTACGTGTGATTACCAATTACTTTACGCGGATGCGCTTTTGTACTGCGGCCGGTGTGCTCGATCTGAACGGCAAAGAAGGCATCAACAGTGCGCCGGAAGGATTTGCGCCCTGGTTTAGTCATCCCGAACGCCTGACTAAAAACGACACTATTTTATTTGGTCACTGGGCGGCACTTGAAGGCCGTTGCCCTGCTCCCAATACCATTGCGCTAGATACCGGCTGCGTCTGGGGCGGAAAATTGTCGCTGTACAATATCGACACCCAGCATTTTGAGCGCTGCGCCTGCAAGCCAGCGGCCTAAATTTTTATATTCAGCGAGGACCTTATGGACGCTTTTAAACGTATCAGTGTTGAACAAGCCAAAAATCTGTGTGCCGATGGTGCGGTGATGGTCGATATTCGCGATCCAGAAAGCTTTGCCGGTGGACATCCAAGCGGTGCTATTCATTTGGATAACCAGTCCCTAGCTGAGTTTATTGCCCAAGCCGATTTAGATGCTCCGACCATTGTCGTGTGCTATCACGGTCATTCCAGCCAAAGTGCTGCAGCCTACTTGCACAGTCAAGACTTTAGCGATCTGTATAGCATGGATGGCGGCTTTGAAGAGTGGCGTCACGCGCTACCAGAGTTGGTTGAGCGCAGCGCTGAGTAACTCAAGCACCTACTAAAATACAAGATGCACCAATTCTGGCTACAGCATAAAACACATGCACAGAGCAGCTGATATAGCAGCATCTATTAGCAATCTAACACGGTGCTTCATCTTTACTCACATTTTGTTCTACAGAGATTTCTTGCGCTTGTTGACGCTCGCAGGCATTGGCTGTCAGCCCTTGTTGAGCGTCACATTGCGCAAGCTCATACACCAAGACACTAAACAATGAAAAGTATTGTTCGTGCTACTGAGCTTTATTAGCGAGCTAAGCACTGTATTATAAAACCTCACCAGCATCTCCATTGAGGCCAAAATCCACAGTGCTCCCAATCGATTTAATTCTCCCTGAACTTAAAGATACCCTTGAGCACAGCACTACAGTTCTGCTGCAAGCGCCCCCGGGAGCGGGTAAAACTACGCGAGTGCCACTGGCGTTACTCGATGCGCCATGGCGGGAGGGAGGTAAGATTTTGATGCTCGAGCCGCGGCGTATCGCAGCGCGGGCAGCCGCTAATTTTATGGCCAAACAATTGGGTGAAAAAGCCGGACAGACGGTCGGTTATCGCACCAAGCTGGACAGTAAAATCTCAGATAGCACACAGATTGAAGTAGTCACCGAAGGTATTCTCACGCGCATGATTCAAAGCGATCCGATGCTAGAAGACTACGCCGCGGTGTTATTTGATGAGTTTCATGAGCGCTCACTGCACGCTGATTTGGGCCTGATATTAGTGCGCGAATCGCAGCAAGCCCTACACGATGATCTGCGCATCTTAGTGATGTCAGCCACCCTCGATACCGCACCTATTGCCAAAATACTGGGCAATGTGCCGATTATCAGCAGCGCGGGCCGAGCGTTTCCAGTGGATGTTTTTTACCACCCTATACGTACCCAGCCGCACAACCGCAGCATCATTGAGCCTATTGTGGCAGTGATTCATCAAGCACTGGCCGAGCAAGAGGGTT
>DATERP010000055.1:0-6911 GCA_035271385.1 Thiopseudomonas sp.
CCACAGCACGCATATTTCTCAGAAGTTTAACCAAGAGCTGGAAGAAATCCGTAGCCAGCTCCTAGAAATGGGCGGCATAGTTGAGCAGCAGGTGAAAGATGCCGTGCAATCCTTACTCGATGGCGATACAGATTTAGCCACGCACGTGCGCGCCAAAGATCAGCAGGTCAATCAACTGCAATTAGATATTGATGAGTACTGCACACAAATCCTCGCGCGCCGTCAGCCGGCGGCTTCGGACTTACGTTTAGTGCTGGTGGTGATTCGCGCTACGGCAGACTTAGAGCGCATTGGTGATGAGGCCAGCAAAGTCGCCCGCGCCACGTTAAAGCTGGCTGAAGAAGGGGCTTCGCCACGCGGTTATATTGAAGTGCGCCATCTGGGCAATCATGTGCGGCAGATGGTGCAAGATGCCCTCAATGCCTTTGCCCGCTTTGATAGCACCAAGGCGCTGGCCGTCTTGCGTGAAGATGAAAATGTCGATCTAGAATACCGCTCAGCCACACGTGCCTTGATCACTTTTATGATGGAAGACCCACGCGCCATTTCGCAAGTGATGAGCATTATGTGGGTGCTGCGTTCATTAGAACGCGTCGGTGATCACGCCAGCAACTTGGCAGAATATGTGATCTATTTAGTTGAAGGCCAAGACGTGCGCTACACCGACATTGATCAGATCGAAGCCGCCATTGCTCAGCGTGGACGTACGGTTCAAGCGAATAACTAGAAGTTAAGCCTGTGCGTTATACCTGCGGTGTCAGCGATCATACGCGACAGATCACGGCTTACACCGCCTCCCCCAGCAAAGTTTGGCTCAGCGGGAAGCAACAGGTAAAACAACTGCCCTGCTCTGCACTGCTACTGATTTTTAAACGGCCTTGATGACGTAGCAGTACATGCTTGACAATCGCTAACCCTAAGCCTGTACCGCCAGTTTGACTGGAGCGACTGCCGTCCACACGGTAAAAACGTTGAGTGAGAAACTTGAGGTGCTTGCTATCAATCCCCGGCCCATTATCTTTAACCTCAAGATAAGCTCCGTCTTCATCGTGATACCAGCGCAACTCAATCGTGCTGCCCTGCGGCGTGTATTTGACTGCGTTAAACACCAGATTTGAGAATGCACTGCGCAATTCATGGGCTGCACCGCGCAAGTACAACTGCATATCGGCATGGATCAAAATAGTGTGCTGATGATCAGATAAAGCCAAGGCATCCACACGAATAGCATCCAATAGCTCAGCGATATGGATCGGCTCAACTTCGGCTTTAAAGTCACTGGTTTCGAGACGCGATAACGCCAGCAAATCAGCCACCAAATGTTCCATACGTGTGGATTGCTGAGTCATTAAGGCTAAACCGCGCTGCCATTGCACCGGCAGTTCGTCAGCATAATCACTGAAGGTTTCTAAATAACCCGATAGCACAGTCAGCGGCGTGCGTAATTCATGTGAAACATTGGCGATAAAGTCTTGGCGCATGCGCTCCAAGCGCTTAATTTTACTGCAGTCACGCACCAGCAGTAGGCGATCATTCTCGCCAAACAAAGTGATTTGATATTCTAAAAAACGCTCCTCATCTAAATGTGAGGGCAACACCAAGGGCTCAAGATAGTTTTGGCTGTCATAATAATCAACAAACTGCGGATTGCGCAGTAGGTAAGTAATCGGCTGGCCACGATCACTGCTGGGCGATAATCCTAAGAGCTTTTCAGCCGCATGATTCCACCACTCTAAATCCCCCTTGTGATCAATCATCACGACGCCATCGCTCAGGGCCTGGCTAGAGTTTTGAATACGCTCAAGCAGTTGTGCCAGCTGATTCTGATCCGCTTTCTGCCGGCGCTGATAGTGATAAATCCCATCAAACACTTCGCCCCACAGCCTCTTAGCTTCAGGCGGCGCATCATCTGGCGCTTGCAGCCAACGCACTAAACGCTGTAATTGCCAGATATGCCGGCCGAGCAATAGTAACAGCGCACCGGCCGCCCCCAATGCCGGTCGATCCCAGCAATAACCCAACAATGCGCCCAGCAGCACGCAACCAACCAGACGCAGTATCTCTGCTCGCAATAACCGCTTCATAAATAACTGCAGACCTTAAGTGGCTTACACTTGCGTTGAAAATCGATAGCCCATACCGCGCACTGTTTGCACCAGATGCCCATGTTTCGGGCCTAAAGCAAGGCGCAAGCGCCGAATATGCACATCAATTGTACGCTCTTCAATGTACACATTACCGCCCCAGACCTGATCCAGTAACTGACTGCGACTGTAAGCACGTTCAGGATGGGTCATAAAAAACTGCAGTAAACGAAACTCAGTCGGGCCAATCTCTAACGCCACACCATCCGAGCTGACACGATGGCTGGCAGGATCTAAGCACAAGCCTTCAACCTCAATGGGCTGATCAACACCTGCACTGCTCGTGCGGCGCAGCACCGCTTTTAAACGCGCTATCAGCTCACGCGGTGAAAAGGGCTTGGTCATATAATCATCCGCACCCGCCTCAAGGCCTTGTACTTTATTATCTTCTTCACTACGAGCAGTCAGCATAATAATTGGAATATCTGCACAAGCAGGCTCACGCTTCAACCGTCGCGCCAATTCAATGCCGCTGACATCAGGCATCATCCAATCCAATAAAACAATATCGGGCTGGTGATCGACAATCAAGG
Organism: Thiopseudomonas sp.; assembly: GCA_035271385.1. Taxonomy (GTDB): domain Bacteria; phylum Pseudomonadota; class Gammaproteobacteria; order Pseudomonadales; family Pseudomonadaceae; genus Denitrificimonas. The sequence continues at coordinate 2,678 of DATERP010000055.1, forward strand.
CATGCGCAACCTGTGCGTTTTCTGCTTCTAAACACTGATAGCCCGCCATCTGCAGCGCCACTGCAATCATCTCTCGAATCGGAGCTTCGTCATCCACAATGAGTACAGTTTTACTGATCATGCGTTAACCCTACCGTCCATGTTGAAATATGTCAGACATATTACAACGCTTATAGATGACAAAATGATGACATTGGCAATTCACTGCTTGCCTCAACATAACCACACCTCTTTCGCGTTATTCAGGACAGTCCTTTTTACCCCTGCTAAACTTGCCGTCTAATCAATAGCCAACCGACTCGATATAGAGTCGCCCGCGCCCGACTGCCACCTGCACTCAGCGATCTGGATAAATTATGCTTAAAAGAATGCAACAAGAATGGTTTTTTAATATACGTGGTGACATTTTATCTGGCTTGGTGGTTGCCCTCGCACTGATTCCTGAGGCAATTGCGTTTTCGATTATTGCCGGTGTCGACCCTAAAGTCGGCTTATATGCCTCATTTTGTATTGCGGTGATTATCGCCTTTGTCGGTGGCCGCCCGGGAATGATTTCTGCTGCCACTGGCGCGATGGCTTTATTAATGGTCACCCTAGTTAAACAGCACGGCCTAGAGTATTTACTCGCCGCGACCTTGTTAACTGGGGTGCTGCAAATCACCATTGGCTATTTAAAGTTGGGCGGACTGATGCGTTTTGTCTCCAAGTCGGTGGTGACCGGCTTTGTGAATGCTCTGGCCATTTTAATTTTTATCGCCCAATTGCCGCAACTGACTGATGTGACCTGGCATGTCTATGCGGTGACCGCTGCGGGCTTGGGTATTGTTTATCTATTCCCGCTGATTCCAAAAATCGGTAAAGCTGTACCTTCCACGCTGATTTGTATTGCCACCCTCACCTTTGCCTCGGTTTATTTGGGCTTAGACGTGCGTACTGTCGGTGATATGGGCCAACTGCCAGATACCTTGCCGATCTTTCTTTGGCCGGATGTACCGTTAAATCTCGAAACCTTATGGATTATTCTGCCCTACGCCTTGGCGCTCTCTATTGTCGGTTTACTGGAGTCCTTGATGACTGCCAATATCATTGATGAGCTGACTGACACTAAACATGACCGCGACCAAGAGTGTAAAGGCCAAGGTATTGCCAATATTGGTGCCGGTTTACTCGGCGGTATGGCTGGTTGCGCAATGATTGGTCAGTCAGTGATTAATATTAAATCCGGTGGCCGTGGGCGTTTATCGACTTTTTGTGCCGGTTTTTTCCTATTGATTATGGTGGTGTTCTTAAGCGATTGGATTAAACAAATCCCGATGGCTGCGCTGGTTGCGGTGATGATTATGGTGTCGATTGGCTCCTTCTCTTGGAGCTCGGTGCGTGACTTTAAAAAGCACCCCATCTCAACCAATATTGTCATGTTAACCACAGTTGCCGTGGTGCTTTATACCCATAACTTAGCGCTGGGTGTCTTGGCCGGCGTACTGTTATCGGCGTTATTCTTCGTCAATAAAATCAGCCGCTTAATGATTGTTAAGCAAGAGTCGAGTGCAGCTGAATTACGCTATCAGGTGATTGGCCAAGTGTTTTTCGCCTCCGCTGAGAAACTCTTTGCCTCGTTTGACTTCTCTTATGCAGCCGATAAGGTAGTGATTGATTTAACCCGCGCGCATTTTTGGGATATCACCGCCGTGGCAGCTTTAGATCAGATTGTGATTAAGTATCAACGTCTGGGTGCGCAAGTGAGCTTAATTGGTATCAATGAAGCCAGTAAAACCGTGATTGATAAATTTGGTGTGCACAGTGATGCGCACACTGCCACAACCTTAAGTAATGAGCACTGAGGACTACAGCATGCAAAAAATATTAGCCTGCATTGATGAATCAACCTGGTCCACCAGCGTACAAGACGCAGCAATTTGGGCCGCTCAGCAGCTCAGCAATCCGCTTACTTTTCTACACAGCATTGAAAAGCAGCACCTGCCGAACAGCCAAGATTTATCCGGTGCCATTGGTCTTGGTGCACGCTCAAAACTACTCAATGAAATTGCCACGCTGGATGAATTACGCGCCAAAGTGGCCTTACAACTGGGTAAAGAATTACTGGCTACAGCTGAAACTAAAGCCCTAGCAGCGGGCTGCAGCCAGGTAACGACAGAGCAACGTCACGGTGAATTTATTGATAATTTACTGGCTCTAGAAAACACAGCTGGCCTGATTGTTATGGGTCACTCGGGCAGTAAAACAGATAAAAAGCTCTCCATCCTCGGCACCCATGTCGAAAGTCTGCTACGCCGCATCAACACGCCCGTGCTGATTACTCCGCATGATTTCACGGCACCGCAAAGCTTTATGTTGGCTTACGATGGCCGCACTACCACTGAAGCTGCTTTAGAGCATATTTTAACCAACACACTCTTAAGCGGACTCAGCTGTCATCTGGTGACTATTAAAAACAAACACCCTGATCAGCAAGAAAAATTCCAAGCAGCAACTCAGCGCTTACAGGATGCAGGCTTTAAGGTCACGGCCAGCTATTTAGCAGGCAATATCTCTCAGCAGCTAGCCGCTTACCAGCAAGAGCATGGTATTGATTTGATCGTCATGGGCGCCTTTGCCAGCCCGCGTTTACGTCAGTTCTTTTTAGGCAGCAACACCTTAAAAATGCTAGAAAACAGCCAAATACCTATTTTAGTCATGAAGTAACCCTACAACTCTCTCCCACACTCAGCGCTGACCTAAGCGCTGAGTGCCTGTTATTACCCAGCACTGCGCCTGCGGCAAAAAAACTGACACAAGTCAAAACATCTGCACCTATAGCCTTACTCTATCAAGGCAATCAATATATAACTATTTATAATACTTTTTAACATGCTATATTAGTCCCAAGTTAAGCAAACACCCAAGGAGTCACATCATGCAAACGACTGATACTGCAGTTTACGGCTTACCACGTTTAAACGAGCGTGCACCAGAATTTAAAGCACCAACCACTGATGGCGTGAAGTGCTTAGATGATTATAAAGGTAAGTGGCTGGTGTTGTTCTCACACCCTGCTGACTTTACTCCAGTGTGTACCACTGAGTTCGTAGCGTTCGCTAAAGCAGCACCAGAATTCAACAAACGCAACTGCGAGTTATTAGGTTTATCTATTGATAGCACCCACTCGCACATTGCTTGGATGCGTAACATCGAAGAAAAATTCGGCGTTAAAATTCCATTCCCAATTATTGATGACCTGAAAATGGATGTAGCACGTGCTTACGGCATGATCCACCCAGGCGCTGCAGACACTGCAGCAGTGCGTGCAACCTTTATCATTGACCCCAATGGTATTTTGCGCGCCATGGTTTACTACCCCATGAGCAACGGTCGTTTGATCGAAGAGTTCTTGCGCTTGTTGGATGCACTGCAAACCAGTGACGAGCACAAAGTTGCTACGCCAGAAGGCTGGAGACCGGGTGATCGCGTGATCGTACCACCAGCAGCCACTGCCGCTGAAGCCGATGCGCGCGTTAAATCAGGTGAGTACGAGTGTGTTGATTTTTACTACTGCACTAAGCAGTTGTAAAACGCAGTCGCCTTAAGGGTTAAGACGCTGTGTAAAGCTCCACTATCTATCTAGGTAGTGGAGCTTTTTTGGCTTTGGCTTTATCAATCAAGTGCAGCATGCTCTGTGCAGCTCTAATCAAAAGCATATGAACGCTGCATTTCTGCAAGGGAGATTCACCATGCTTAGACGCGATCCTCAACAGCCTTGGCATCCAAGCTATTGGCTGGCTGCACTTGGCGCGGGCGGTCTGTCCGTATCTTTCTTTATGTACTTAATGTGGATGGTGCCGCATGCGGGCTTTCCCATGCCCACTTGGCAACATCTTCTCGCCGCACTGCAAGGCACAGTTGAATTACCTGCAGGTGTGCGTCCGTTAGCGATGCTCGCCGTCACCGCTATGCTGTTATTAGCACTGTTGCACTTCACGTTGGTTATTTGGAATCTACGCGAGCAAAGCGCGGCGAAGAAAACCGAGCGTTACGCTGATTGGCTAAACTCGCCCAATGAAGTACAGCTGATGACACAGCCATTGACCTTAGCTATGACCGTTAACGTGTGCTTTGCTTTGGGTGCTGTATTAGTGCCGAATTTATGGTCGGTGGTGGAGTATTTATTTCCTTTAGCCCTGCTCTCGTTTGCCTTGCTGGGCGTGTGGGCGCTGCGTATTTATGGGCGTTATTTAAG
>DATERP010000056.1:0-5866 GCA_035271385.1 Thiopseudomonas sp.
AATATGGTCAACTACGGCTCACAGCGCCTGCGTTTCCCATCACCGGTGCCAGCGGGCTCGCTGATCCATTCGCGTGGACGTGTGAAGTCGATTGAAAAGGTACGCAGCGGTACGCAGATGGTCCTTGAGCTCAATATTCACGTGGTCGGCCAAGAGCGTCCAGCGGTGATTAATGATCTGATCATTCTCTATATGTAAGTGATGTAAAAACCTAGTTTTACCCGGAATGCAACTCCCTTTTAAAGCCGTCTCTGCGCAAGCAAGACGGCTTTTTTTTACGCGCAAACCCGCGTCAATCCTCGTCAAAAAACATTAGTCTCAATGGACGATGAGCAATCAGGGCGTTCACGCAATAATCAAAACAGTCCTAAAGTTAGGTATATCAGGAGAACAATTATAATGAGCACTGTTCAATCATTAAGTTACATCGTCACCCAGGTTCAAAATCTTGAATCGTGGCGCCACTACGCTGAAGAAGTGTTGGGCATGATGACGACGACCGAAGCGGATGGCTCGCTGCGGATTAAAATGGATGAGCGTCCTTTTCGTATCTTAGTGCAAGAGGGTGCAACTGATGTGTATCTGGCTTCGGGTTGGGAGTTGGGTAGCGAAGAAGATTTTAACGCCATGCTCAAGCATATTGCAGAGCAGGGTGTCAGTTATGAGCTAGGTGATCGGGCTATGTGCGTTTCGCGCGGTGTACAAGCCGTGGCCACCCTGGCTGATCCAGCCGGTAATAATCATGAACTCAGCTGGGGTCATGTCTCGGGTTGCCACCCATTTGTTTCGCCACAGGGTGTACCGCGTTTTGTGACGGATGGCATGGGCTTGGGTCACACCGTATTACCTGCACCTAATTTTGATGAATGTGCTGCGTTTTACCGCGATGTTTTAGGCTTTCGCAAATCTGATATTTTCAATTTTCGTCCAGATCCGTCTGCTGATGCCACGCGTATTCACTTTATGCATTGCGGTAATGCGCGTCACCACAGTTTGGCGATTGCTGAGTACGACGTGCCCAGCAAATGCGTGCACATGATGGTTGAAGTGGACAGCATGACCGAGGTGGGCCGCGCACATGATCGTCGCGAAGCGCACGGTGTGCCGTTGTCAGCCACGCTCGGACAGCACCTGAACGACAAAATGACTTCTTTTTATATGAAAACGCCTTCCGGGTTTGATCTGGAGTTTGGTTGGGGCGGTCTCCTAGTTGACTGGGAAAAACACTCTGTTTTCGAATTTAATCGCGTTAGCGTCTGGGGTCACGACTTCAGTGTTGGCCAGCAAGGAGAAAAATAATGAATAAGCAAATGACATCTGCAGAGGCAGTGGCTCATCTTCGTGATGGTATGACAATTGGTTTTGGTGGTTGGGGTCCACGTCGCAAGCCGATGGCTATTGTGCGTGAAATTATTCGCAGCGATGTTAAAGACTTAACTGTCGTGGCTTATGGCGGTCCAGAAGTGGGCATGTTGCTTGCTGCGGGCAAGGTTAAAAAACTGATTTTTGGTTTTGCCACCCTTGATGCGATTCCGTTAGAGCCGTATTTCCGTAAGTTTCGTCAGGCGGGCACCATTGATGTGATGGAGTTGGACGAAGGTCTGTTCCAGTGGGGTCTGAAAGCTGCGGCGATGCGTGTACCGTTTTTACCGGCGCGTGCAGGCTTGGCAACCGATGTGTTGACCTATAACCCAGAGCTGAAAACCATTCGCTCACCCTATGCCGACGGCGAAGAGCTGTTAGCGATGCCAGCACTGTATCTGGATGTGGCGTTTGTGCATGTGAACCGTGCTGACCGTTTAGGTAACACGCTGGCGACAGGTAATGATGCGTATTTTGATCACCACTTAGTACGTGCGGCGAAGCAGGCGTTTGTCTCTGCTGAAGAAGTGGTAGAAAAGTTTGAACTGAGCAAAGAAGAAGCGCGCTTCAATACCTTTGAGCGTTCGCTGGTGACGGGTGTGGTTGAAGCGCCCTTTGGTGCACACCCAACCATGTGCAGCCCTAACTACGGTTGGGATATGAAACACCTGAAGGAATACAGCGACGGCGCTACAGAAGAAAATGGCTGGGCTGCTTATGTTGAAAAGTATGTCCAAGGTGGCGAAGAACAGTACCGCGAAAATAATGGCGGCACCGATTACCTTGCATCCATTCCATTGCCAGCACTTTAAGGAGTAGCGATATGACCACTTCAAATTACAGCCTTGCAGAACTGATGATTGTTGCCGCTGCTGAAGCCTTCCGCGATAACGGTGAAGTACTGGCATCAGGTCTGGGCATTATTCCACGCCTGGGCGCAAGTTTAGCCAAAATGACACACTCGCCAGAACTGTTGATGACCGACAGTGAGGCGTTTTTAGTTGAAGAGCCGATTCCAGTTGGCCCACGTGGCGACTATCAACCGAAGTACTCAGGCTATATGCCTTTTGAGCGCATTTTCGATAACGTTTGGCGCGGTCAGCGTCATGCGATGGTCGGCCCAACCCAGATTGACCAATGGGCACAAACCAACTTGTCGGTGATTGGAGACTATGCCAAGCCTAAAGTGGCTATGCTCGGTGTGCGTGGCTTGCCAGGTAACAGTATTAACCACCTCAACTCCTTCTTTGTACCGAGCCACAGCAAGCGTGTGTTTGTGGAGAACGAGGTTGATATGGTGTCGGGTGTGGGCTTTAAAGATTCACGCTGGAGCGAGCATATGCGCCGCGACACCATGGGTATTGGTCTGACTATTACTGACTTGTGTGTGATGGACTTTAAAGGCCCGAACAATGCTGCGCGCGTGATCTCTTTACACCCAGGTGTGAGCTTTGAGCATGTGCAGAACAACACAGGTTTTGCGTTGTTAAAAGCCGATGATCTAAAAGAGACAGTGGCACCGACTGCCGAGCAATTGAAAGTGATTGCGCAGCTGGACCCACACAACTTGCGTTCTAAGCAGCTGAAAGGAAATCCGGCTGGCATACGCACTGCAGAGCAGGTTTAAGTATGAGTGATTTAGACAAATTAACACCGCGTGTCGATGAATCTGTCTATGAAACCGATGAGCCTGTGCAGTATAGGGTTGAGGATGGCATTGCCATCCTCACCATGAGTCGTCCGCAGTACAACAACGTACAGAATTCGCAGATGACTTATGCGCTGGATGATTGTTTTCGTCAGGCGATTAACGACGATAACGTAAAAGTGATTATGTTGACTTCGACCGGCAAGCATTTCTCTGCCGGTCATGACATCGGGACCCCGGGTCGTGATGTGAACAAGTCCTTTGAGCACAAACACCTGTGGTGGGATCACACCAATAAGCCTGGCGGCGAGTTTCTCTATGTCCGCGAGCAAGAGGTGTACCTGAACATGTGCCGCCGCTGGCGCGACATGCCCAAGCCTACAATTGCTGTAGTGCAGGGTGGTTGTATTGCTGGTGGTCTGATGTTGGCCTGGGTGTGTGACTTTATTGTCGCCAGTGATGATGCCTTCTTCCAAGATCCAGTGGTACGTATGGGGATTCCAGGGGTTGAGTACTTTGCGCATGCCTTTGAAATGCACCCGCGCATCGCCAAAGAGTTCTTGATGCTCGGTGATCGTATGCCGGCCTCACGTGCTTATGAGTTGGGTATGGTTAACCGCGTTGTGGCGCGTGATGAGTTGCACAACGAAGCGCTAAAAATGGCGCAACGTATTGCTACGCAGCCGCGTATGGGTTTGGCCTTGACCAAGCAAGCGATTAACCATATCGAAGACTTACAAGGCAAGCGCACCGGTATGGAAGCGGCTTTTGCCTGGCACCACTTTGCTCACGTGCATAACGAGCAAGTGTCGGGTGATAAGTTGGCTGGTTTTGATGGCAAGAAAATGGCGGCACAGAATAAAGCTGAAGCCGCTGCTGGGGACAAGCCATGACATTACCGCGCACACGCTTAACTGAGGCACTGGGTTGCCGTTATCCGATTGTCCAAACAGCCATGGGTTGGGTCTCTGACTCTAATCTTGTTATTGCTACAACCAAGGCCGGTGGCTTTGGTTTTTTAGCTGGCGCGACTATTGATGCGTCTGAGCTCGAAGGTGAGATTAAACGTGTTATCAGCAGTACTGGTGGCAGCAATTTTGGTCTGAACTTTCATATGTTCCAGGAAAATGCGGCCCAGTGTATTGATCTAGCGATTGCCTATCGCTTGAAAGCAGTCAGCTATGGTCGCGGCCCGGATAAAGCAACCATTGCCCGCTTTAAAGCGGCTGGTGTGCTGTGCATTCCAACAGTCGGCGCATTGAAACACGCACTCAAAGCCATTGAGTTGGGTGCGGATATGATCACTATTCAAGGCGCTGAAGGTGGCGGTCACACCGGTGGTGTGCCGAGCACTATTTTACTGCCACAAGTATTGGATGCGGTATCGGTGCCGGTGATTGCTGCCGGTGGTTACTCGACTGGGCGTGGCTTGGCATCTGCCTTAGCTGCAGGCGCAGAAGGGATCGCCATGGGCACGCGTTTTATGATGACCTCAGATTCGCCAACACCCAAAAAGACCCTGGAGCGTTACCTCGCTACCAATGATCCACAACAGATACGCGTGACTTTAGCGGTGGATGGTATGCGTCACCGTATGGTGGAAAACGAGTTTATCCGTCACTTGGAATCCAAAGGCCCGATCGGTCGTTTATGGATTGCCTTGCGCAGTGCCCGTCAGTGGAAGGCGCAGACGGGTATGAGTACCAGTCACATGATTAAAACATTTTTCAGCGCCATCAAAGATGATCCATCAGCGATGTCGCAAGTGGTGATGGCTGCCAATCAGCCAGTGTTATTACAACGTTCTATGGTCGATGGCTTTCCTGCTGAAGGCATTTTGCCCAGTGGTCAAGTGGCTGCAGCGATTGACTCTTTGCCCAGTTGTGCCGAGCTGATTAACAGCATTGTGGCTGAGGCTGAGCAATGCCTCGAACGTCTGCAAGCACGTTGTGTAGCACCCACCCATACTGAATCCGAGTCAGCAGGAGTTTAATGATGAGCACCCCAAGTAGTACTGCATTTACAACACAAATTAACGATGGCATCGCTGAGTTGGTGCTGTGTAAACCTCCTGTGAACGCGCTTAACAGCGATGAGTGGCTGGCGTTAGCAAAGGGTATCGATACTTTGGGTGCTAATGAGGACGTACGCGTCATTATTATTCGTGCCGAAGGTCGTGGCTTTTGCGCTGGCGTTGATATTAAAGAGTTGGATGCTAACCCTGATTTGATTGTGCGGGTTAACGCCGGTAACTATGCGACTTTCCGTGCAGTACACCTGTGCCCAGTGCCGGTGATTGTGGCGGTGCATGGTTTTGTTTTAGGTGGTGGTATTGGTATCACGGGCGCTGCGGATATTGTTCTAGCGTCTGAGTGTGCCAGCTTTGCGCTGCCAGAAGTGGATCGTGGTGCCATGGGCGGTGGTGCGCATTTGCAGCGCCTGTTCCCGGTACAAAAAGTCCGTCATATGTTCTTTACCGGTGAGGCGGTTAGCGCGCCGGATGCAATGCAGTATGGCTTTATCGAGCGTCTCACTACTAAGGCTGAGTTACCTGCAGCTGCGCGTGAAATTGCCGCCAAGATTGCCGCGAAAAGCGGCACCATGATTCGTATTGCTAAAGAAGCTTTGAACGGCATTGAAGATGGCGATTTAGAGAAAAAATACCGCTGGGAGCAAGGGTTTACTCTTGAGGCTTACACCACTGCTGATTCGGCCGAGAGTCGTCGAGCATTTGTGGAAAAACGCGACGCTCAATTTTGATTAAGGCTGGCGCAGGAGAATACGGTTATGCACTTAAAATTTACTGATAAGCAGAATGCGTTCCGCAAGGAAGTGCAGGAGTGGCTCGCGCAGAAC
>DATERP010000057.1:0-9522 GCA_035271385.1 Thiopseudomonas sp.
GTAGTTTCTGGGCTACCGAACATCACACCAATTTTCATACGAATTTGGTTAATAAAAATCACTAAGCAGTTAGCGTTTTTAATGTTACCGGTAATTTTACGCAGCGCCTGACTCATTAAACGCGCTTGCAGACCGACGTGGGTATCACCCATATCGCCTTCAATTTCTGCTTTAGGCACTAGAGCAGCAACGGAGTCGATCACGATCACATCAATCGAATTTGAGCGCACCAACATATCGGCGATTTCTAGCGCTTGCTCACCGGTATCAGGTTGAGATACATAAAGGTCATCAACGTTGACACCCAGCTTACTGGCGTACTCAGGATCTAACGCGTGCTCAGCATCAATAAAGGCACAAGTAGCACCAACTTTTTGTGCTTCAGCAATCACTGATAATGTCAGTGTGGTTTTACCCGATGACTCAGGGCCATAAATTTCAACAATACGGCCCTTAGGTAGACCGCCTATGCCCAACGCAATATCCAGACCTAAGGACCCAGTAGAGATGGCAGGAATCGCAACGCGCTCATTATCACCCATGCGCATGACAGCACCTTTACCAAACTGGCGCTCAATTTGACCCAGCGCAGCGGCTAAAGCTTTTTTCTTGTTCTCGTCCATTATAGATCCTCATAATTGCAATTGGGCCAAGCCCTAAATACTGTATAACTAACCAGCATTATCCACAGTCTTTATTGATTAGGCAAATGTTTATTTAACCACTGCTGCCAAGCTGCAGCCTCTCGCCCTTCTATTAAACACAATAGACCAGCTAAGGCAGCTTGCACGGTTTGCTGACGAACGGCATCGCGGTCTCCGGCAAAGCGCCAGCAACCTGATTGCACCTGCTCACCATCCGCCCAAGCCAGCCACACAGTGCCCACAGGCTTCTCTGCACTACCGCCGCCCGGCCCAGCCACACCGCTCACTGCCACAGCATAGCGCGCTGCGGATAAACGTTGCGCTCCGCGCACCATGCCTTCGACAACCGATTGACTGACCGCACCATCACGCTGCAAATCAGCAGGAGCAACCTGCAAGACGCGGGTTTTTTGGGCGTTAGAATAGGTGACAAAGCCCACTTCAAACCAAGCTGAACTGCCAGCAATGCGCGTGATAGCTTCAGCAATACCACCGCCAGTGCAAGACTCTGCAGTGGTGACTGTGGCAGTGTGTTGCTGCAGCTGCTGACCTAATAGACTCGCTAGCCAAGTAATGGCGTATTGATCTGCATGGCTCATTACATCAACTCCTCAAGCACCGATTAAAACCCCAAAGAGGTCACTGGTTGTGGTCTTGGCCACAGCAAAGCCAAGGTGTGCTCAATACTCGCCAGCTCACCACTGCCATAAAAGCAATCAACGGGAGACTGCGCTGCAGCGAGCAAGCCTTGCTTACCCAGTTCACTTTGCAGACGTCTGGCAACTGCAGCACCTGTATCAATCAACTGCACAGACTCTGAGACCAAGCCACGCAGCAAAGGTTTAATCAGCGGATAGTGCGTGCAACCTAAAATCAAGGTATCGCAATCAGCCGCAAGCAATGGCTCAACATAAGTCTGCAATAACGCTCGGGTTGCTGGACTGTTTAACTCACCCGCTTCAATCAACTCAACTAAGCCCGGACACGGCTGCGTCAGCACTTCGACATCGCTGGCATAGCGCTCCAACAGAGCCGCAAAGCGTGCGCTGCGCAAAGTACCTGTGGTGGCTAACACACCTATCTTTCCGGTTTTAGAGGCCTGCACCGCAGGTTTCACTGCAGGCTCCATACCAACAATCAACACATCCGGCCAACGTTGACGCAGTTCGGTCACGGCTGCGGCCGTCGCTGTATTACAAGCCACGACAATGGCTTTCACCGGCTGCGCAAGTAGAAATTCACTGATGGCGATACTGCGCTGCACAATAAATTCTGCTGACTTTTCACCATAGGGCACATGTGCGCTATCAGCGATATAGATCAGTGATTCATAAGGCAATAAATGACGAATTTCATGCAGGACGGAAATCCCACCCAGCCCCGAGTCAAATACACCAATGGCAGCCTGACTATGCATGGCGTACTGCACACACAGGACACGCTGGGTCGCGGCGTACTTTCAGCTCACGAAAGCGACTGCTTAAGGCATCAACCAACAGTAATCGACCCATCAGCGGCTCACCAAAACCGGCAAGTATCTTCAGCGCCTCAAGCGCTTGCAAGCTGCCAACTAGACCGACTAAAGGCCCAAGCACACCCGCTTCACTGCAAGTTAAACCTTCTTCAGCGCCATCGCCAAAAACACAGTGGTAACAAGGACTCTCGCTATTGCCCGGGTCATACACACTGATCTGCCCATCGGTACGAATCGCTGCACCACTGATTAAGACTTTACCCGCGGCAAAACATGCCGCATTCAGCTGGCCACGAATAGTGAAGTTATCTGTACAGTCGAGCACCAAATCCACCGATTGCAACAATACCGGCAGATTATCTTGGTCGAGTTTATCGCTCACGGTATGCACAGCAATCTGCGGATTTAAGGCGTGTAAGCGCGCTTGTGCTGACTGCACTTTCAGAGCGCCGAGCGCAGAACTGTCATGCACAATTTGCCGCTGAAGATTAGATAAGTCGAGGCGATCAAAATCAGCTAAATACAGTTCACCCACTCCAGCAGCAGCCAAATACAATGCTACTGGCGAACCCAGACCACCTAAGCCAACAATTAATACTTTGCTATTTTTTAAGCGTAGCTGCCCAGCAATATCAACATGTTGCAAGAGGATTTGACGGCTATAACGCAGTAACTCTTCATCATTTAACATGGCAAGCGATAACCTAAGACAAGGAGGAAAGGCGCCCTAAACTGATCCGTTCATGGCCGCCTAAATCACGCTGACTGCTGACATCCATAAAACCAGCCTGAGTTAAAAGATCACGCACGGCAGCGGCTTGATCAAAGCCATGCTCAAGCAGCAACCAACCATCAGCCACTAAATAAGCCGGCGCTTGCGCGATAATTAAGCGTAAATCATCTAAGCCATCAGGGCCTGAGATTAAGGCACTCAGCGGTTCAAAGCGCAGATCACCTTGAGCTAAGTGCGGGTCGTTTTCGGCAATATAAGGCGGGTTACTGATGATTAAATCATAGCGCTGATCAGGTAAAGCACTGAACCAATGGCTGTGCAAAAACTGCACATTGGTTAGCTGCAATTGTTGCTGATTACTCTGCGCCAGCGCCACGGCTGACTCAATACGGTCGACACCCGTCAATTGCCATTGCGGGCACTCACTGGCCAAAGCCAACGCAACAGCCCCGCTGCCCGTACCTAAATCCAAGACCTGCAAAGGACGATTCACATTAGCAATCTGCAGGGCGGCTTCAATCAATAATTCAGTATCTGCACGCGGAATCAAGGTGTGCTCGGCCACTTGTAAATCCAGGGTCCAAAAACCTTGGCGACCTAACAAATAGGCCACTGGCTCACCTTGCAAGCGCCGCGCAAAGAGTGCTTGGTAAGCGGCCTCTTGCTCAGCACTGATGGTTTTATCGGGCCAGGTATACAAATAACTGCGCGGTTTATCCAGGACAAAAGCCAGTAATAACTCAGCATCCAGCTGCGCCGTCGGCGAATCAATCTGTGTCGCTTGAGCTAACAACTGGTCAATGCGTGTCATCACAATTAATCGCCTAAGGCAGCCAACTGATCGGCCTGATATTCGAGCAGCAGTGGATCAATAATCTGCTCCAGACTGCCACTGATCACGTCCGCCAAAGAATACAGAGTTAAGTTAATGCGGTGATCAGTCACGCGCCCCTGTGGGAAGTTATAAGTGCGAATACGCTCAGAGCGGTCGCCACTACCCACTAAGGATTTACGTGTATCAGACATTTCTTGCGCAGCAGCACTGCTCTGTTGATCTTCTAAACGTGCCGCTAACCAACCCATCGCCCGGGCACGGTTTTTGTGCTGCGAACGCTCTTCCTGACACTCAACCACGATACCACTGGGTAAGTGAGTGATACGTACCGCAGAATCCGTTTTGTTCACGTGCTGACCACCAGCACCTGAGGCGCGGTAAGTATCGACACGTAAATCAGCTGGATTGATTTCAATCGCTGCTTGCTCGTCTGGCTCAGGCAATACAACAACCGTACAAGCTGAGGTATGCACGCGGCCTTGTGATTCAGTTTCTGGCACACGCTGCACACGGTGAGCGCCGGATTCAAACTTCAGGCGACCATAAACATTATCGCCTTCAACGCGGGCAATCACTTCTTTAAAGCCGCCGTGTTCACCCGCATGCTCAGATAAAATCTCTACACGCCAACCGATACGCTCGGCATAGCGTAAATACATGCGAAATAAATCACCAGCGAAAATCGCCGCCTCATCACCGCCGGTGCCAGCACGCACTTCTAAGAAGACGTTACGGCCATCATTAGGGTCTTTGGGCAACATTAAACGTTGTAACTTGGCCTCAATAACCTCTAAAGCAGCGCGGCACTCAGCGACTTCTTCAACGGCCATCTCGCGCACATCCAAGTCAGGGTCTTTAAGCATGCCCTGCGCTTCTTCAAGATCGCTGCTGGTTTTACGCCAGGTTTGAAAGGTCATTACCACAGGCTCTACCTCCGCATACTCTTTGGAGTAAGCGCGGTATTTATTTTGATCACTGATCACCTGTGCATCGCCTAGTAACGCTGTGAGTTCTTCATAGCGTTCTTGCAGACGGTCTAAACGATTGACTAACGACGCTTTCATTAATTCGAGTCACCTGTTGTTAAACCAAATAATTCCTGCGCAACCGCCAGCGCCTCACACCGACCATCAGCAGATAAACGTTTTAATTGCACACTGGGCGCATGCAGCAATTTATTTGTTAAGCCGCGCGCTAAAGCCGCTAAGGCATCTTCAGGTGATGCGCCATTGGCTAAAGCACGTTGTGCTCGCGCCAACTCTTCATCACGTAAGCGCTCACCTTGTTGGCGATAGGCGCGCAACACATCAACAGCTTCCAGCTCCCGCAAGCGCTGCATAAAGTCTGAGGTGCCGCGCACCACCAACTCTTCAGCAGCTTTAGCAGCACCTTGACGGCTTTTTAAGTTTTCCGTCACCACTTCATGCAGATCATCGACACTGTATAAATACACGTCATCGAGCTCACCCACTTGCGGTTCGATATCACGTGGCACGGCAATATCGACCATAAAAATGGGCTTATGTTTACGTAATTTTAATGCGCGCTCAACCGCACCTTTTCCTAAAATAGGTAATTGGCTCGCAGTCGAGCTGATCACAATATCGCTATTCACTAACGCATCAGGGATGTCTGATAGCAAAATTGCCTGGGCACCAAACTCACTTGCTAAGGCAGTGGCGCGCTCTAAGGTACGATTGGCTACCACAATTTTCTTCACGCCTTGCTCAAACAAGTGCCGCGCTACCAAAGTAATGGTTTCACCAGCACCCACCAACAAAGCCTGACTGTGGCTCATATCAGTAAAAATCTGTTTCGCTAAACTGACCGCAGCAAAGGCCACTGACACCGGATTTTCACCAATCGCCGTATCAGTACGCACAGTTTTAGCCGTACTAAAGGTGGCCTGAAATAAGCGCCCTAAAATTGGCCCCAGCGTGCCGGCCTCTCGCGCCACAGCATAGGCAGACTTAATTTGCCCAAGAATTTGCGGCTCACCTAAGACCAGTGAGTCCAAACCACAAGCAACGCGCATCATATGCTGCACCGCCTGATCATCTTGGTGAACATAAGCACAGGCTTGCAGATCCTCCACTGGCACCTGATGAAACTGCGCCAACCACTCAAGCACAGCGTGCGGCTGTGCATGCTCCACTTCTAAGTAGAGTTCACTGCGGTTACAGGTCGACAAAATCGCGGCTTCTCGACTGCCCACGACGCGACATAGCTGACGCAACGCCTCAACTAATTGTTCTGGGCTAAAGGCCACGCGTTCGCGGACCGCCACAGAAGCCGTTTTATGATTAATTCCAAGTGCAATAAAAGCCATGCAACGTCGCTAAAGGGGATTTAAAGCAGGGGATTGTCCTACTTCAAAGCCTTCAGAACAACCTCCCCAAACAAAACACAATACTAAGTGTAAGAAAAAGCATATATTTTAGACCATTACATGCACAGCCACCCACTTTAGCAGCGCTTCAAGGTGAAGCTCAAACTTAGAGTGCCGCGCGTATTGCCTCTGCATGTGTCATGATGCAGCTATTCTAACTTGTCTTGCCTTGTACTTATGAATAAATATTTAAGCCTTATTTCCATCAGCTTGATTTTATCAGGCTGCCAAGCCCTAGCGCCGGATTATGATTCCAGCCTAGACGGCATACATACGCCTGCAGCCAGCCATGATACTACCGATCAAGGCTCAGTGGATTTTTCACCTGAGACACTGATCAGTTTATTAGCAGCCGAGATTGCTGGGCAGCGCGATCGTTTTGATATCGCGTCGGACAACTATAGCGAACAAGCGCAACTCACAGGCGACCCTGGTGTTGCCGAGCGTGCTTTTCGTATTGCGGAATATCTTGGTGAAGACCAGCGTGCACTCACTAGTGCACTGATTTGGGCTAATGCTGCACCTGAAAACTTAGAAGCGCAACGTTACGCTGCTATTCAACTGGCCCAAGCGCAGCGTTTTGATGAAGCCTTGCAGCGTATGGAAACAGTACTTGCCGCCCAAGGTGACACCCAATTTGATTTTCTAGCGCTCACCGCAGCTCAGTCCGATGACAAAACTCGACAAGCGCTACTACAAAGTTTTGATCGCCTGCTAATCAAACACCCACACAATCAACAGCTGTTATTTAGCAAAGCTATCTTACTGAGCCAAGACGAGCGCAACGAAGAAGCTTTACAACTCCTTGAAGAGCAACCTAAGAGATATGCAGTACCCGCAACTCTACTGTTAAGAGCACGCCTATTAAGTCAACTCAATCGCAGCGAAGAAGCCTTACCTTTATTACGCACCGCATTGAAAAAGTACCCTGACGATACACGTCTGCGCATGACCTACGCTCGCCATCTGATTGAGTTAAACCGTTTAGAAGAGGCGCGCGCAGAGTTTCTTGAGCTGCTACAACAGTCACCCAATGACGATGACCTACGCTTCTCGCTTGCACTTATTAATATGGATTTAAATGCTTGGCGCGAAGCGCAAGTGTATTTAGAGGAACTTCTCGAGCACGGCAGCCATACTAATGCCGCTTATTTCCATTTAGGTCGCGTTTTTGAAGAGCTAGAAAATACACAACAAGCCATCGAGGCTTACAAAGCAGTGCAGCCTGTAGAAGGCTACCTAGCCTCACAGCAGCGCATTATCACTTTGCTGCTGGCTGACCAACGCTTAAAAGAAGCCACCACATATTTTGATACTCAGCGCATTGAACAGCCGAGCCTTGCGATTCAACTGTATTTAATTGAAGTTGAAAATCTGGCTAATAATAACCAGGTTGAAACAGCATGGTTGCGTATCAACCAGGCGCTAGATGATTTCACTGATGATCCAAGCCTGCTATATACCCGCGCTATGATCGCTGATAAGCGCAACGATTTGGCACAATTGGAACAGGATTTACGTTTAATTATTAAGCGTAATCCCAAGAGTGCTATGGCGCTCAATGCACTTGGCTATACTTTAGCTGACCGCACCGACCGTCTAGAAGAAGCGCGCCAACTGATTGAACAAGCCCATGAACTGGAACCCAGCGATGCCGCTATCACAGACAGTTTAGGCTGGGTGTATTACCGCCTCGGTGATCTTGTCACCGCAGAACGTTTGCTACGCGAGGCTTTTGCAAGTTTTCCTGATGCAGAAGTGGCCGCTCACCTTGGCGAAGTCCTATGGCAACAAAATAAACGCGCCGAAGCACGCAAAATCTGGAACAAAGCCTTTAAAGCCCAGCCTAATGACACTGTATTAATCGAAACCATCCAGCGCCTCACGGATAAGGAGCCATAAATCCATGCGTTTTTCTAGCTTAATGGTATTAGGCCTACTCTTAGCGCTCAGTGGTTGCAGCCACTTTTCCTCACAGGAACAAGTGGCTGGCAGCGGCAAGCCAAGCTCCTGGCAAGCCCATAAAAAATCAATCACCCCCATTGATGCTTGGCAAATCAATGGCAAACTCGGCATTCGCAGCGCGCAAGACTCAGGCAGCGCGGTGTTGTTTTGGTTACAACGCCAAGACTACTTTGATATCCGCTTATCCGGCCCGCTCGGTCAAGGCTCAACTCGCCTGACCGGTCGCCAAGGCGCTGTCAGTTTAGACATAGCTAACCGCGGCACTTTCCAAGCCCACTCTGCTGAAGTTTTAATGCAAGAGCAGCTGGGCTGGAGCTTACCGGTTGAGAATTTACTGTGGTGGGTGCGCGGCTTACCTGCACCTCAGAGCAAGAGCAAAGTGCAACTTAATAGCGATAGCCGCCTAGCCAGCCTAGAACAAGATGACTGGCACATTGAATACTTGAGTTATCGCATTGAAAATGGTCTGGCTATGCCTGAACGCATTAAACTCAGTGGCGCAAACTTAAACATCACTTTAGTGATTAAACAATGGCAAGCACGGCAGCTAGGTCAGTAATCTTATGTACGCACAAGCCCCAAACATCTGTTCACAACCCAGCATTGCAGCGCAGTTAAGCCTACCCGCCCCCGCCAAACTGAATTTAATGCTGCATATCGTTGGGCAGCGCGCTGACGGCTATCATTTGCTGGAAACTTTATTTCAATTTTTAGATTACGCCGACACCCTGCACTTTAATCCCCGCAACGACGGGCAGATTATTTTGCATACACAGATTGCCGGCGTGCCCCATGACGACAATTTGATTGTGCGGGCTGCTCGTTTACTGCAGCAACACACCGGCACAGGGCAAGGTGCTGATATTTGGCTGGATAAGAAATTACCGGTGGGCGGTGGCATTGGCGGTGGCAGCTCCAATGCTGCCACGACTCTAGTAGGACTTAATCACCTCTGGGGCACGCAGCAACCTCTAGAAACCTTAGCGCAACTGGGCTTGAGTTTAGGCGCTGATGTTCCCGTTTTTGTCATGGGCAAAGCCGCTTTTGCGCAAGGCGTGGGTGAAAAACTGCAACCGGTAGATTTGCCAGAACCTTGGTATATAGTGGCTGTCCCACCTGTTTCAATCAGCACCGCAAAAGTATTTTCAGATAAGTGCTTGACACGTAACACTCCCCCGACTAATATACGCACCGTTCTCAAGCAAAGCGGTCACAATGATTGCCAAGCAGTAGTTGAGGAGCGTTATCCAGATGTACGTAACGCTTTGATCTTGCTAAACAAATATGTTGAAGCTCGATTAACTGGAACTGGAAGTTGTATATTTGGTAGCTTGCAAAATAAAAAACAAGCTGTTAACATAGCAACCCAGATTTCAGAGTCACTACCAAGCTTTGTAGCACAAGGCGCAAACACTTCGATGTTGCACCGGACATTACAAAACTTAACTGAAAACTAATTTTTAGATTTTATAGTATAAAAAT
>DATERP010000058.1:0-4305 GCA_035271385.1 Thiopseudomonas sp.
AGACCGTCGCATTACCGGTGAGATTCGCGAGATTGCTCCCGCTGCAGATTCACGTTCGCGCACTTACGCCGCACGTGTGGCTTTTCGTACCGCCACCATTGCTGCTGAGCTTGGGCAAAGTGCCAAGGTTTATATGCGCACGGATATGCAGGAGCATTACAAGGTGCCCTTGTCTGCAGTGAATGCCGAAGGGCAGCGCGCCTATGTGTGGGTGGTTGAGCCGAGTACTTCGACCGTTGCACAGCGTTTTGTTGAAATCGGCGCTTTTGGTCAGGAGCAAGTCCCAGTGCTGAAAGGCTTGCAAGGTGATGAGTGGGTGGTGGTTGCTGGTGTGCATTTGTTGCAAGCAGACCAAGCGGTGCGTCCAGTGGACCGTGGCAATCAGCTGGTGCAATTGAGTCATAAGGAGTAATGCAGATGCGTTTTAACTTATCTGCGTGGGCATTAAATAATCGCCCGTTAGTGCTGTTTGCCATGGTGTTGATAGCGCTGGTTGGTATGCGTTCCTACAGCTCCTTAGGGCAAAGTGAAGATCCGCCTTTTACCTTTAAAGCCATGGTGATTCATACCTTGTGGCCCGGTGCTACTGCTGAAGAAATGGCCCAGCAAGTCACCGAGCGAATTGAAAAGAAGCTGATGGAAACCGGTGAGTTTGAAAAGGTGATTTCTTTCTCGCGTCCGGGTGAATCACAGGTGACCTTTGTCGCGCGCGACTCTTTAGGTGCTAAACAAGTACCGGAGTTGTGGTACCAAATACGCAAAAAAATCAGTGATATTCGCCATACCTTACCGCCGGGTGTGCAAGGTCCATTTTTTAATGATGAGTTTGGTACCACCTTTGGCAATATTTATGCGCTGACGGGGACCGGCTTTGATTATGCCGTTTTAAAAGACTATGCCGACCGTGTGCAGTTGCAATTACAGCGCGTACCCGATGTGGGCAAGGTAGAAATCTTTGGCTTGCAAGATGAGAAAATCTGGATTGAGCTGTCGAATACGCGTTTAGCCAGTCTCGGTTTACCACTGCAAGCGGTACAGCAAGCTTTGGCCGAGCAAAATACGGTTTCCGCGACTGGTTTTTTTGAGACAGCTAGCGATCGTGTGCAATTGCGTGTCAGCGGGCGCTTTGAAACGGTTAAAGAAATCCGTGAGTTCCCTATGCGTATCGGTGAGCGCACCTTTCGTTTAGGTGATATTGCCGAGGTGCGCCGCGGTTTTAATGATCCAGCAGCACCGCGCGTACGTTTTATGGGGGATAACGCCTTAGCTGTTGCTGTGGCCATGCGTGATGGCGGTGATATTTTAGTGCTGGGTAAAGCTCTAGAAGCCGAATTTGCGCGTCTGCAAGACACCTTGCCGCTGGGTATGGAGTTGCGCAAAGTCTCGGACCAGCCGGCGGCAGTAAAAGAAAGTGTCGGTGAGTTTGTGCAAGTGCTGATTGAAGCGCTGCTGATCGTATTAGTTGTGTGTTTTTTCTCGCTGGGTTTTCGCACTGGCTTAGTGGTAGCGTTTTCGATTCCGCTGGTGCTGGCGATGACCTTTGCCGTGATGCACTATTTTGGTATCGGTCTGCATAAAATTTCTTTAGGCGCACTGGTGCTGGCGCTGGGTTTGATGGTGGATGACGCCATTATTGCCGTAGAAATGATGGCCATCAAAATGGAACAAGGGATGGGGCGTGTGCAAGCGGCGGGCTTTGCTTGGACCAGTACTGCCTTTCCGATGCTGACCGGTACCTTGATTACTGCGGCAGGGTTTTTACCCATTGCTACGGCGGCCTCAAGCGTTGGTGAATACACCCGTTCGATTTTCCAAGTGGTGGGTATTGCCTTAATTGTTTCGTGGATTGCGGCTGTGGTGTTCGTGCCGTATCTAGGCGACAAGTTGCTACCTGATTTAGCCCGTTTAAAAGCGGCCAAACATGGCAGTGCAGCGGGTGAGCACGACCCTTACGCCACGCCCATGTATCAGCGCATTCGTGCGGTGATTACCTGGTGTGTCAGTCATCGTACGATAGTGATTGCAGTCACTGTGCTGTTGTTTGCCAGTTCGATTTTTACCTTCCGTTTTGTGCCTAAACAGTTCTTTGCCGATTCCAATCGCTTGGAATTATTGTTGGATATTAAGTTGGCTGAGGGCGCCTCACTCAAGGCCACGCAAGCGCAAGTGGAAAGCATTGAGAACTTACTTAAAGAGCGCAGTGGCATTGAAAACTATGTGGCTTATATCGGCTCAGGTTCACCGCGCTTTTACTTACCACTGGATCAGCAATTACCTGCGACAAGTTTTGCCCAGTTTGTGATGATTACTGATGGGCTGCAAGAGCGTGAAGAAGTGCGCAACTGGTTAATTGAGACCATGCAAGAGCAATTTCCAGAATTACGTGCGCGTATTACCCGTTTAGAAAATGGCCCTCCGGTTGGCTATCCGGTGCAGTTTCGCGTGACGGGCGAGCATATTTCTGAAGTGCGCAAGCTCGCGCGTCAAGTGGCGGCGGTGGTGCGCGAGAATACGCATGTGAGTAATGTGCACTTGGACTGGGAAGAGCCTAGCAAAGTGGTGCGCTTGCAAATTGACCAAGACCGCGCCCGGGCGATGGGGGTGAGTACCGCCAGTGTGTCTGACTTTTTACGCGGTGCTTTATCCGGTGCCAGTGTGGGGCAGTTTCGTGAAGGCAATGAGCTGATTGAAATCTTGCAGCGCGGTACTTTCGAGGACCGTGAAGATTTAGCCGGGTTAGGTAACTTGGCTATTCCTACTGACAGTGGTACCAGTGTGTCGTTGTCGCAGGTGGCAAATTTAGAGTACGGTTTTGAAGAAGGGGTGATTTGGCATCGCAACCGTTTACCGACAGTGACAGTACGTGCAGATATTTATGGTAAGCGCCAACCTGTGGATGTGATGCAAGATATCTTGCCGCATTTACAAGATGTGCGTGATGCTTTGCCTGATGGTTACTTACTAGAAGTGGGCGGTACTGTGGAAGATTCAGGGCGCGGTCAGCGTTCTGTGGTAGCCGGTGTGCCGCTGTTTTTATTGGTGGTACTGACTTTGCTGATGATTCAGTTGCGCAGTTTCTCCCGTTCAGTGCTGGTGTTTCTGACTGCGCCATTGGGGTTAATCGGCGTAACTTTCTTCTTATTGCTGTTTAATCAGCCCTTTGGCTTTGTGGCCATGCTCGGAACCATCGCGTTATCAGGTATGATTATGCGCAACTCAGTGATATTGGTGGATCAAATTGAAACCGATATCGCAATTGGACACACACCTTGGCAGGCCGTGATCGATGCCACTGTGCGACGTTTTCGACCCATTATTCTGACGGCTTTAGCAGCTGTCTTAGCCATGATTCCTTTGTCACGTAGCGTGTTCTTTGGACCTATGGCAGTAGCGATTATGGGTGGCTTAACGGTGGCAACAGTGCTGACATTGTTATTCTTGCCAGCGCTCTACGCAGCCTGGTTTCGTGTCCGTAAAGAGTAAAATATAGGCAAGTGCGCGCATTTTTGTTGCTGGCACTTGCCGTGCCTATTGAGATGCTTGAAACTCTGCATATATGAATATATTGATTATTGGCCCCAGTTGGGTCGGTGACATGGTGATGGCGCAGACATTGTTTATCTGTCTTAAGCAGCAGCACCCTGATTGCCACATTGATGTGTTAGCGCCGGACTGGAGTCGGCCTATCTTGCAACGTATGCCCGAAGTGCGCCAAGCACTCAGCTTTCCGCTGGGCCATGGTGTGCTGGATTTGGCTGCGCGGCGTACAATTGGCAAGCAACTTAAAGGTCAGTATGACCAAGCGATATTGCTGCCTAATTCACTAAAATCTGCGTTAACGCCTTTTTTTGCCGGCATACCTGTGCGTACCGGTTGGAAGGGCGAGATGCGCTATGGCTTGCTCAATGATTTGCGCGTCTTGGATAAACAACAATACCCATTGATGATTGAGCGCTTTATGGCCTTGGCGTATCCCAAAGGTGCAGAGTTGCCCAAACCCTATCCGCGTCCGCATTTAGACATTGACGACGTTGAGCGTGAACATGCTTTAGCGGCCTTTGAGCTGAAAGTTGGCGATCGTCCGGTCTTGGCTTTATGTCCAGGAGCTGAGTTTGGTGATTCTAAGCGTTGGCCAGCAGCGCATTATGCGCAAGTGGCGGAAGCAAAAATCCGTGAAGGCTGGCAAGTGTGGATTTTCGGCTCGAAAAGCGACCATCCTGGTGGTGAAGAGATTCGTGATGCGCTGATTCCTGGTTTACGTGAAGAGGTGTATAACCTGGCCGGCGAAACCTCGCTGGCGCAGGC
>DATERP010000059.1:0-11460 GCA_035271385.1 Thiopseudomonas sp.
CGCTAATAAACTGTCGCGAAACTGCGGCAAACCAGCGATTAAGTCTTGGCGACTTTGAAAGTCATCCGCCATACGCTCAAAAAATTCTTGACTGGCTTCAGCGCGCTGGGCATGCACATGTTTAATACGTAACGCCACATCATTCGGCACTGCCAACGCATCTAAAGTATCCAATAAAGCATTATGTAACAATTCATCGGTACTCTGACCTTGCGGCAAACTGCGACGGTAAAAAATCGCATTGCCTTCACGGCGTGAAGTCACTAGGCCGGCTTGGGTTAGCACCTTTAAATGGTGACTGACGCCGGACTGGCCTGTGGCAAAAATATGCGCCAACTCTAAAACGCCAAAGGAGTCATTACTCAATGCACGCAAAATATTTAGACGCAAAGGTTCACCAGCGGCTTTACAAAAAGCAGCTAAGGCGTCCAACGGACTGAATGTAGGTAATGGCATGGCTGTACTCATAGGTTGCGCAGTTTAAACGCAGATGACCAGCACGGCAACAGCTATATCAACAATAGTTGATATAGCTTTAATATCGACTTTACTCTAACAGCGCTCAAGGCCAGTCAGTGGTATTGTGCGCGCTAGAAAAATAAACATGCCAATGCAAATGAACTGTTTTCCCAGTTTTTGCTCAAAGGCATTGATGAAATTGTCACATCAATATGGAGCTGCAAGATGTCGACCCTAGATAAATTAGCTGAACAAATTAAACGTCTTTATCCACTCGAAGATGCACTGCAAGGTATTCGTTACCGCATTGTTGACCAATTAGGTGGCACCACTGAGCTTGAAGCCATCAGCGGTGAACCACGTTATGTATCCACCCAGTCCTTACAAGACCAACGCTTTTGGCGCTTAGAGGCCTAACTCTACTTGCCGCTATCTCGATCTTGTGCCAGCCTAAGCTCTGCTTTATGAGTACCGCTAACCCTGGACTGGCACAAGGAACATTATGAACTCCCTATCTTTAAGCCATTCTCTACGCCGTTTGTGGGCGTTGGAGCGCTTTGGGCCGAGTGTGCGTTTTTTTATTGCACTAGCATGTTGCATGACTTGGAGTTGGTACCACGCACAAATGGAACTGCTCACGCCTTTATTTTTGGGCGTGATCGCCAGCGCTTTAGCCGAGTCCGATGACAGCTGGCAGGGTCGTTTACTGTCTGTCTGCGTCACCTTGGTACTGTTTTTACTGACCTCAATTAGCGTTGAGCTACTGCACCCCTACCCTTGGTTTTTTATTAGCGCGTTAAGCATCGCCACCTTCTGGCTGATTATGCTCGGCGCATTGGGCGAACGTTACGCCACTGTTGCTTATGCCACGCTGATTCTGGCGATCTATACCATGATTGGCTTGGAGCAAAGCGGTGATACTTCGGCAGCCCTCTCGCAACAACCTCTACTATTAGTCACGGGCGCGGCTATTTATGGCGTGCTCTCAGTGCTGTGGTACGGTATTTTTTCCCAACAGCCCTTACAGCACAGCTTAGCGCGCTTATTTCGTGAGCAATGCGCCTACTTAAAAGCTAAATCAGCGCTGTTTGAGCCATTGCGCAATATGGATATCGAAGGCCACCGCCTGATTATTGCCAAACAAAATAGTCGCGTAGTGGCCGCTTTAAACGATACAAAAACACTTATTTTGCACCGTGTCGGCGGCCGTAGCAGCAGTAAAGTGAAGCGTTACTTGAAGCTGTACTTTCTAGCACAAGACATTCATGAGCGCGCCAGCTCCTCCCACTATCAGTACCAGGAACTGTCAAAAGCATTTTTCCACAGTGATGTGCTATTTCGCTGCCTGCGCTTATTACGTCAGCAAGGTGATGGCTGTAAAGCGCTGGCTAAAGCCATTGAGCTGCGCCAACCCTTTGATTACGGTGGCGGCCACAGTGCGGCCTTAGAGGACTTACAAGCTGCCATCGCCTATCTCAAACAACAAAATAACCCGCAATGGCGTGACTTATTACGTTCGTTACGCGCTTTAGCCAACAACCTCAGCGCCTTGGATCACTTGCTACGTGATGCCGCTAACCCTGATGTGGTCGCACTGACACAAGACAGCACTATTCTTGATCGCGACCCCAAAACTCTCAAAGAAGCCTTTGAGCGCATCAGCCAAAACTTCAGTATTCACTCATTACTCTTTCGCCATGCGCTGCGTTTAAGTATTGCGGTTGCCGTCTGTTATGGCGTGATGCAACTCTTGCACCCCGAGCAGGGCTATTGGATTTTACTCACCACAGTCTTTGTCTGCCGTCCTAATTATGGCGCCACACGTAATCGCTTAGTGGAGCGTATTCTGGGGACTATTTTAGGTTTGGGTACCAGCTGGGTGCTCTTCGAACTGTTTCCAGAACTGTGGATACAGGCGTTGATAGCGGTGGCTGCCGGTGTGATTTACTTCGCCACACGCACCAGTCATTACAAGATCTCTACTGCATTTATCACCTTGATGGTGCTATTTTGCTTTAACCAAGTCGGCGATGGTTATAACTTATTCCTACCCCGCCTTACTGACACTTTAATCGGTAGTGCGATTGCCGGTTTAGCTGTATTTTTTATCTTGCCCGACTGGCAAGGTCGTCGTTTAAATGTGGTCCTGGCCCAAACACTGCGCAGTAATAGCCGCTACTTAAAGCAAATCATGCTGGAATACACTCAAGGTAAAACTGACGATATGGCCTATCGCGTGGCGCGACGTGATGCGCATAATGCCGACGCGGCGCTCTCCAGCACACTCACCAATATGCTCAAAGAGCCGGGCTATTTTCGTAAGCAAACCGATATCGGTTTTCGCTTTTTACTGCTCTCGCATACGCTACTCAGCTATATCTCTGCGTTGGGTGCGCACCGCGAAACGCTTGCCCATGCCCCCACCTATTTACAGCTCAATCAAGAAGCTGTGCTGCTGGCAGACAGCCTTGAACAGATTGCACAACAGTTAATTAAACGTGAACCTATCGAGATTGACTGTGAAGCTGAACAAAAACAATCCTACCGTTTGCGTGACTTGCCCGAAGAGGAAGATGACACCCTACGTCTGTTACAGACGCAATTGTTGCTGATCAGCCAACAGCTGGGTTCAATTCGTAGCTTAGCAGCGCAGGTGTTGACCAAGACCTAAGATTGCAGCACAGGGCCTGCTAAACGCCAGAAATCATACCCCTCACGTTGACCACGACCTAAGGGGTTTTTCGTACAATAGCGTGCAAACTCAGCATCGACAAAGCGGTAAGGTAAATACTCATCACGTCCTGCAGTAATCCCCAAGCGCCTGACGTTTGTCGGTATAACCTAATGAAGAGTGGCTGCCCTTCTCCGCCAGCAAATAGGCTTCAGTTTCAATGATTCGCGCACTAAGCCACATACCCTTGTGGCAATAGCGCATCACCTTGCCTAATAAGTCAGGGGCAAGTTCGAGTGCGGGGCGGTTGAAAAAGGCGTTGGGGAGCATAAGGACACTCTCAGTTAAAATAAAATTTCACTTCAAACAATGCGCTAATAAAAGCAGCAAGTAGCTTGCTAGTTGGTTATATCTCTTTATTCACCGCACTCAACCCCTGCCAATCTTCCAAATCCTGCTCAGGTTTTTCCGCACGAAAGCGCGCATAGGTCTCAATACCTTGCTGATCTTCGAGAATATCCACCTGCACGCCCTTTTCTGCCAGTAAAGCTTCAGTGCCTGAGGCATTGGTGATGTCGCCAACTACCACACGGCTAAAGCCGCGCATATAAACTAGCGTGGCACAGACCACACAGGGACTCAGGCTGGTATAAATCGTGGTCTGGCCAAAATTTAAACGGCCCGCATCACGAATCGCGGAGGTTTCGCCATGGTTATAGGGGTGGTTTTCTTGCGTTAGAGTGTTATGACCTTTACCGACGATACGGTTAGTAGCGTTATCCACAATCACTGCACCAATCGGGCAGCCACCTTCGTCATAGCTTTTCTGCGCGAGCAATACAGCAATGCGCATAAAGTCCGCATCAGTGAGACTCTGTGCAAAATCATCATCCATTAAAACCGCGAGGCTTTTAGTCGGCATATAGGCAATAGCGGCAAGTGCCTGCGGGGTTTTCTCAGTGTGCTTATTGAGCAGAGTATTTATCATTGGCTGGCTAACCTTCATAGTGAGTCATACATAGCATCGAACGCACTGATGCTCTTTAAGTATGCACATTAGCGCAAATCGCTTGAAGTATTGAGTACCATGATTATTTGCACCACGCTATTGGCCGATGCGCTGCAGCACACTGCCATTGCTTTTCAGCCAGAGTGGCAGCAAGTCAATGCGCCCTTTTTTAGCGGCGAATATCTATTTCCCAGTGCTTTTGCTGATTACCCTGAGATTGATTGGCTGTATCGTTCCAGCGCCCGGCAATAACCAGCTATAGATTGCTATGGCCAAGCAGCGATAACACATCGCGACTCAGCTCACAGCCGAAATCACCCCTAATCTTCTCTGAGCATAAACACATGGTAAATCAATTTATCCAGTGTCGATGACAGCTGATATAGGCCCACTAATACACAGATCAGCAGCGAGACAGTAAAACCATAGCCAAAATAAGCTGGGCCAAGGTACTGACTTAAGACCGTTAATGCGGTATTTAAAACCAAAAACAGTAAGCAGAGTTTTAATACGACACTGCGTTTATCTAAGTAGAAAAACACGTTCAATAACGCCATAAACACCACTTGAATACTGACCCCAACCACATCAACATAAAATAATGGTAAGTGATAAGGCGAAATATCCAACCAATCTAAAATAGCCGGTGCAAACATCAGCAAGAGCACCACAGTGACGCCTTGGATTTTACAGATGGCAAACAATCCCTCGCGGATCGTATTGGTCATCTCATCACGAGCATGAGTAATGTAAGACAGCGAGCCACCCTCACGCACGGCCTTAAATAATTTTTCATACCACTCAGCAAAGTCTGTTTCGATCTTGACCAAAAACACCGCCATACCCGGAATAATAGCCAGGTACGCCAAGAAAATGGGCAGGTCATACAGCAAAGATCCACGCAGCGGACCAATCACTTCATGAGAGGTATACGGATTAAACCAAAAAATAAACTTATCAGCCCAAACACCCATATTGTATAAAAAGCCGGTAAAAATCAGACTGTAGTAAATATTTTCATGCTTTAAAAACTCAAAAGAAATCAGCTTTTTTGAGGGGTATAAGCGCAGAATTTCCGCTAAGAACACAAAGAGCAACGTGGCGTGACCGATCAGCAATGCAGTCATTAGGCCGTGAATTTTCCAGTCGCTTAACAAATAGCTCGCTGCGATCATCACCCCATAGCCAATCACCATCGTAATCAGGATACGGTTATAAGCTTTCATCCCAGAAAGGAAAATAATAACAATCCATAAGTTACACAATACAATAAAGTTACTAAACATGAGTATTCTGTATTGCACCGAAGTCTCAACGAAAAACAGAACGATAATAGCGAAAGCAAAGGCTGCAGCAATTAAAGTAACGCTCAGTAAGACCCCTAACAAGTTAGGTAAAATAATGTCATAGCGTTTTTCAAACAATCTGTCAGATACATAGCGCGTAAAGAAAAGCTGTAACCCTCCAGTCAATATCAATGAGCCCGCCATTAAATAGGTCACAGAAATCAGAAACTGACCGACTTCTTTCGCAGGGACTAAATACCCCAAGCTCAATAAGCCAATCACCATGACACTAACAATAGACAGTACCCAGGGCCCTGAGCTGATCATGCCTGCATATACATAGGCACGCAGCGTGGCGCTGTATCTATCTTTAGCTAAAATTTTGCGAAGTTGAAAGCCAATGCCTGCCATTTATAGTATCTCTCTAGCAGTGTTATAAAGAGCACGATAACGATCCAGCATCAGCGTTTCGCTATAAAAACGATTCACTCGCGTCAGGCCATTAGCTTGCAGTTTTTTCCAATAATCATGGTCGCTTAAAATGGTACAAATGCTACGCGCTGTTGCCAGAGGGTCAGCAATGGCAACCACTTCGCCTGCTGGACCAATGGCTTTATCCTCTGCGGTAATGCCATAAATTAACTCACGACACGCGCCAACATCTGTCGCCACCACGGGTGTACCTGCAGCCCAAGCCTCTAAAATCACTAAAGGTTGCGCCTCGCTAATCGATGTCAACACCATGACATCGAGCCGCGGCAAGATCTCTTTGATATTTTGAAAGCCAAGAAATTTAATATGCTCTTGTAAACCTAGGCTATCCACTAAGCTGCGGCACTCATTGACGTAATGAGGATCTTCTTCTTCAGGACCAACAATCCACGCTTGCGCTTGGGGTAGCTTGCTAATCACACTGCGCACACTGCGGATAAAGGTTTTAAGATCTTTAATCGGCACAATACGGCCAATCAGCCCAATAATTGGCGCTGCATTATCGTGACGGTTTAGATATACATCCTCCCAGTCGGTTAAGTTAATACCGTTAGGGATAACGAGCGTGCGTTGCTCATCAGCGCCATCACGAATTTGGCGCTCGCGATTACCTTCATACAACGACACGATAGGATTAGCCGAGTGATACACCAGCTGGCCTATCCTCTCAAAAAACCGAATCCATAAATCGCGCATATAACTTGAGTTCACATTTAAACCACCCCGAAACGACTTATCCGGTGATTCGGCAATCCAGGGTGCTTGTGCCAGGTCAATTTTGCGTTCTTTGGTATAGATCCCATGCTCACTGAGAATAAAATCACAGCCCCAAGCTTTGCGCAAAATGCAGCCCATAAACCCTGCATAGCCGGTTGAAATCGAGTGCACTGCGCGCGCTTTAGGTAAGCGCTGCGCCAACTCAGCTAATGCCAACAAGGGTGCTTGCATGGTGCGCAATGTCCATAAAAAATCAACGAAAGACGGATCACTGCAATGCTGGTAGTAATTCTCTGTCAAAATCTCCCAACTGGCTTGACTGCGCATAACAACATCGCGAGACACCATACCCTTTACTAAAGAGTCCAGTACCTGCTCAGCTAACGCATCATTTGGCATCTCAGGAGCATGCAAAAAACTATAGAAGGCATTGAGAGCATCTGTATTTTTAGGTTCTTTAATACTGACAGGTAAATGACTGTTCAGAGTCCATGCATCTTCTAGATAGATCTCTTCAATATGCTTAACATTGTCTGGAATCGCATACTGACGCACTGGAGAAGCGCTACGTAAGCCACCAATAAAAACAATCGAAAATGTCATCTCAGGCATGCCTAAGATCATTTGATTAATCCAACTGGATACACCGCCGCGTACATAAGGCCATGTTCCCTCAAGCAACAGACAGATATCAGTGCTCGCTTTAGATACGGTTCGTGTTGACATGCCAATAATCCACTAATTCAGAAAAAGGATAACGGTGACGCAGCGCCTCAGGCAGTTGCTCCAACAGGTACGGTATCTTTTGGTAATGGCCTGACATATAAGCGGCTTCGGCTAAATACGGTAAGACATGCTGTTTATCCATCCCCACGGCTATCGCTTGCTTAAATGCTAATGAGGCAAATTCACTGCGCTTTTGTTTAAGTGCAATACGCCCTGCAAGCATTGCCAGCTCAGGTGTTTCTTTAAAAGCCATCGCTTGCTGAATATTTTTTTGTGCTTGATCAAGCGCATGCTCAAGTACAGCACCCTGAGCTAAACCTAAATACGCAAGCTCCCAATAATTGAGGGCAATATGCTTATGTAGCTCGGCCTTATGCGCGTCAGTGGCATCCGCAAGCTGACTCTGCACACTTTCCAACTCAGCATTAATTTGCGTTTCATAGCGATCCAACATGGCATAAGCCAGTAAACGAATATCATCGGCGGGATCACGCAATGCGCTTTTTAAAATAGGGATGGCATCTTGCTTGCTCATATTGCGCATCGACAGCAGTGCTTTTAAACGCTTAACGTCATTGGTTTGCAGATTCATCACATCCTGTAATCCGCCATCATTAAATAATGATGTCTCCTGCATCTCTAACTGTGCATACGGCAGCTGTATTTCTTCTTGTATTTCTAATATGCGTGCCTTTCTAACTTGCGGAAAATATAAGCTAGGCAAAACAAACACTATTAACCCAATGATTCCTAAAAAAGGAATAAAGCAAATAATGCTATATAAAAAAATATAACTGCGCAGCATTGGGAATCGGTATTTATGGGGTAGCAGTAACCATATAAATAATGCTAGCACTGCACTGACAAGACAATATGTGATTAAAAAATAACCTAACTGCTCATGCGTCATTGAATCTGTCAACAAGCCAAAAAAATTACTTATATCAGACGTAAAACTGCTACTAAATAACCAATTGCTGTTCATTTAAGCTACACTCTTGATAAATGAATTTATTTAAGTCTTCAGCATCAGCCTGATCAAGCTGTAATTTACGCACACTAACATTAAACTTCTCTAAATCCATATCAGGGTGTTCTTGCTTAACAAGCCCGTTAATACGCTCAAGGTATTTTTCAAAACCTTGGTCTGATGTTAAAGGTAATAATACTAGTAATAAAAAATTCTCTCGATTATTCACCAACTCAATTTGCAAATCGAGTCCACGCTGGCTTTGCTCTAACAGATTGCGTAATTCGCTATTATCTTCATTAAACTCAAAAGCTAAAATTGCCGCACTTAAATTGTATTTTTTTGTATTTAAAGTGGCGCGCTGTAAATGCTGTGAAAACTGCTGCGAGCGCAAGTTATTTAATTTAATAAACTTACTGTCACTTTGCAGCATATCTGCAATATATCCGGCCAATAAAGTTAACAAGTTTAATGTTTGATCTGTCATCGAAAAGAACGGAATCTGCGCAATAGCTAGAACACCCACCAATTTAGACTCAGTATCAATCAAAGGAACACACACTTGTAACTTGGATGGATTAGCGCCATTACTGAGCAACTCATCACGAATACTGACCGTGTGTCGAGTCTTTAAGCAGGCTGTCAATAACACATCATCCAATACCAACTGCGGCATATCGCCTAACGTAACTAAAGGACTTAAGTTCAGTTTTTCTTCTCGATCAAAAGAGTACAGGCCCGCTGCAGTAAACGCACCGTACTGACTAAATACCTGCATAGCATCTTCTGCAATAGCTGATAAATCTTGCTTCTGTGTCGTGTTAACATTTTGTAATGAGCGGCGTAACAACAGTAAAGCACTGCGCAAACTACGACTGCTGCCCGCAATTCGCAGTTCTAAATCATCATGCGAGACCTTCAGTAAGCGGTACGAGCGGGTAAAGTCATCCAGTCGATATTGTCGATACTCATTTGCCACATGCAAAGCGGTGATCTTTTTATGCCAAGTATCACGAAACTCACCTGCTAAAAAGGTGACCAATAACATGCCCACAAGATAACTGGTTGACAAGCTTTCTTGTAACACCAAGTTACTTATTAAAAGACCCGCTAATATTAAAGAAGCACTTAACAATCCAGGTAAAAAACCATAGCGCAAAGAGACTAAGAGTGGCGCAAATATCATCCAAGGAAAGTCTGTTTTTACTAATAATGGATCAGCAGGCGAATAAAGATACCCTAGCAGCATCGCTGCCAAGGTAATAATAATAGTCTCAAGCCAAGTACTTAGCGTATTAGAACGCATCGGTACGACATAATCTTTATAAGAAGATGACATAATTATTCAACGCGCAGTTTAGTTACAAGTTTTTTCAGCACTTTCTGAGCGCTACCTGCCAAGCTTTCACGCGACCAACCTGAGCGCGCAACACTGTTACTCCAAACTGTTTGATTGGACGCAGGATCAACCACTTGCAAACTAATACCTACAGCTGGCTCACCGTCTAAACCGTTTTTATACTGCCACTCTTCAATACTGCCAGTAATGACATAATCAAAACCTTGCTTACGTGCCCACACCCACATCTCATCTAAGCGCTTTTTATCATCTAATAAAGGCATATTGGTATTTTGATTATGCGGATACATATGCACCTGAATACCGCGTTGACTTAATACGCTTTGTAGAATTTGCTCTGTACGCTCACCCGCCTGTGGTGCCTGAGAATAATTTACAACAGGTAATAAAGCCCAGCGTGCCTGTCGCTCAAATGTTGCATCTTTATTTGTTGTACTCACACTGCAAGCGCTGAGTAGTGCGCTGAGTACAAGAGTAGCCAAGATATGAATACGCATATTTTAATTTCCTTTATTTATATATTTAACGTCCAAAGCGTAAGCTATAACTTACACCCAGCGTTCCACCTGGTTTATTTTCAAACTGACTTTTTGGTGCTGACTGATACCCCACATTCAAAGCGAGTTCATCGTCACCAAAAACTTCGGTACCTATACCTGCAGTGACTGCATATGTAATTTTTTTATCAGGCCACTGGTGACCCACAACAGCATCAATCATCCATGAGTATTGCGGCACGGTACGATTTAAAGCTCCTGGAGTACCACGCTGTAAACTGGTGCCGATGTAAGCGTATTTATACTTTTCAACCAGCAATGAACTGGTATTCAAAGGCTCATTATCAACAGGATAATTTGGCAGCTTAGTGAGGGTCTTTTCATTGAGATTATTTTTTTGATAATCAAAACCAGCCCGAACGAGCCAGGTTGGATTTTGGAAGAAAACGGTGTGTGCAGCTTGCAACTCAAAGCTTTGCCCAGTACCAATTTTTTCATTATAACGAGTGCTATATTGACTCTTCTCAATACCCCAAGAGAACGAATCACGTGCTGTAATTTGCTGATAACCGCGCAGCCACAACCCACTTTTCTGGCCGACGGCGTACATTAAACCCGAGCTATCGGTACGATCTTTCCAGTTGTATCCGAGACTCAAGCTGCTTTTTTGCGTGATTTGCCAGTGACGAGCAATCGCCGCACCGGTACGTGATTGAATATCAGAATTACTGTGGTTCACACTCAAATCAAGACTGCCGTTATGCAGTTGGCGATTGAGTGCTAAACGCACATAGTCCTCTTTAGCAAAATCAATTTTTTTTGATTCTGTAACTTTTATAGTGCCGCTATCAGCATCCAGTCGCGCATACCAGTGATCATCTAAAACGCGTGCAACTGCTAATGTTATTCCGCTGTAAGTCACTCCACCAAAATCACGCTGCTGAAAAGCGAGCTGTGCACCTTGCGGATAGACTTTTAATTCTTCCAATGCATGATTACGAAATTGCTGACGACTGGCAGCAGCATACTCATCACTTAATTCAGACAATGCTAAGGCCGCTGAACTGTGTCGATAATTCAATGCTTTTAACGCCGCAACTTGCTGCTCTTTAGGCATGCGCTGGCTGATGAGCAAGCGTTGTATTTCACTGAAATTAAAGCTGCGTAATGCTTCTTCAATCTGCTCAAAGTCACTGACAATTAAGCTTTTTTGTTTCGCCCAATGCAGCCAAAACGTTTTTTGCTGCTCTTGTTCTGGTTGATTAAGTAGCGC
>DATERP010000060.1:0-6181 GCA_035271385.1 Thiopseudomonas sp.
GCTATTCTGACCCTGCTCGGCGATCTGAGCAAAGGGTTAGTGCCAATTTTATTTGCCAGTACTTTAGGTTTAAGCCAACAACAGCAAGCCTGGATCGGTTTAGCGGCAGTGATTGGCCATTTATATCCCATCTATTTTAACTTTCGCGGTGGCAAAGGTGTTGCGACGACTGCAGGAATGCTGCTGGGTTTATACCCGCCTGCTGCGCTACTGGCATTAGCGGTGTGGCTGCTCACTTTTAGCTTGTCACGCATCAGCTCACTCGCTGCACTGGCCAGTGTCGCGCTGTGCCTACCTTTGCTGGCGTGGCAACAGCCGTACGCCTTATTGCCAGTCAGTGTTTTGAGTATTCTTTTAGTCTGGCGTCACCGCAGTAACTTAAAAGACTTGCTGGCCGGCACGGAGCGCAATTTCAAAGACGATTTATGACACCAAGGGTGGCAACTCTTCCATCGGCCAACGCGCACGCACATTAATACTCTGCCCTTCTTTTTGCCCCGCAAGTAAACGCTGACAGCCCGCATAGGCAATCATCGCGCCGTTATCAGTACAAAACTCCGGTCGCGCATAAAATACTTGGCCCTGGCGCTTGGCCAACATCGCTTCCAACGAGCGACGCAGCTCTTGGTTCGCGCTAACACCACCGGCAATCACTAAGGTTTTTAAATCTTCTTGCTCAAGGGCGCGCTGACATTTAATGGTTAAAGTCGAGACCACCGCGGACTGAAAAGCATACGCTAGATCGGCACGGGTTTGCTCGCCAGCATCATCCGCCGCCACACATTTTTGCCATGCGGTCAGGGTTGCAGTTTTTAATCCGCTGAAACTAAATTGCAAGCCCGGACGGTCAGTCATTGGCCTAGGTAATTTAAAGCGCCCTGCCACACCCTGCTCCGCGGCACGAGCTATTTCAGGTCCACCAGGGTAACGCAAGCCCATTAATTTAGCGGTTTTATCAAAAGCTTCACCAGCGGCGTCATCAATCGACTCACCCAATAAGCGGTACTGACCAATGCCATCCACGCGCACTAATTGCGTATGACCACCGGACACCAGCAAGGCGACAAAAGGAAATTCAGGCGGTGTTTCTTCCAGCATCGGTGCTAATAAATGGCCTTCCATATGGTGTACACCGATGGCAGGTATATCCCAAGCAAAGGCCAAGGCTTGCGCACAAGATGCACCGACCAACAACGCACCCACTAGCCCGGGGCCTGCAGTATAGGCAATACCTTGAATATCACTGGCCTGACATTGCGCCTCGTCCAGCACTTGCTCAATCAGCGGTAACATGCGCTTAATATGATCACGCGATGCTAACTCTGGCACCACACCGCCATAGATGCGATGCAGGTCAATTTGGCTAAATAAAGCGTGCGCCAACAAGCCTCGTTGACTGTCATATAATGCAACTCCTGTCTCATCGCAGGATGTCTCTAAACCCAGCACCAGCATTTATTCTGCCCGTCCAACTTTACAATAAAAGAATATACACGCATCATAAGCGGCTTAGTGGTTACGTTCTATGCTTTTCTAGCAATACCTTTGCTTTTATTATAAAAAGCAGGTAATATCCGCAACCCTTGAAAACCGATATATGTTTTTTTGAATATATATCAAACCACCCGGTCATTGATGAAGGTACGAATCGGATGCCAACTGTCAAACTTAAAGACAACGAACCATTTGACGTTGCTCTGCGTCGCTTCAAGCGCTCCTGCGAAAAAGCCGGTGTTCTTGCTGATGTACGCAGTCGCGAGTTTTATGAAAAGCCTACAGCAGAACGCAAGCGTAAAGCTGCAGCTGCGGTAAAGCGTCATGCAAAGAAAGTACAACGCGAACAACGTCGTCACGAACGCCTGTATTAAGTTTCACAGGTTTAGTGCAAACAAAGCCCGGATTCGTCCGGGTTTTGTTGTTTCACGCAAACAACTTTATATAGCCCATTCTACTGATGCAGACGCTGCACTGCGTGGCACACAGCGCCATGCCAGCATCGGCCCTGCAAACATGTTCAATTCTGCACAACTTACGTAACAGCCCACTGTCATACGTCTATAATGCACTTGATTAACAAACATCCTTAGCGTTCAGCGCTGCAGCAACACACCAAGCTTTGTAGGAATTCCATGGCAGGATTAATTGCGCAAGGTTTTATTGATGACTTACTCAACCGCACCGACATTGTCGAAGTAGTGGGTTCGCGTGTCCAATTAAAAAAGTCTGGCAAAAACTACACAGCTTGCTGCCCGTTTCACCAAGAAAAAACCCCATCATTTAGCGTTAACCATGAAAAGCAATTTTATTACTGCTTTGGCTGTGGTGCTGGCGGTAATGCTTTGGGCTTTATTATGGACCACGATCACCTTGATTTTCCTGAAGCAGTGGAAGAACTGGCCAAGCGCGCAGGCGTGGAAGTTGAGCGTGAAGCCAGCGATAACAATGCACCGAGAAAACCACGCCAAGCGGTTGACTCACCACTGTATGCATTACTCACAGCAGCCAGTGATTACTATCGCAACGCACTAAAAAGCCATCCGCAACGCAATGCAGCGGTCAATTATTTAAAAAACCGTGGCGTTTCCGGTGTGATTGCCCGCGACTTTGCCCTAGGCTTTGCCCCGCCAGGCTGGGATAACCTCAGCAAACACTTAGGTGGCGATGCCTTGCAAGAAAAGGCCATGATCGATGCTGGTTTATTGGCTGAGAATGCTGACAGTAAGCGCCGCTATGATCGCTTTCGTGATCGGATTATGTTCCCGATTCATGATTCGCGCGGGCGTATTATTGGTTTTGGTGGCCGAGTCTTAGGTGATGATAAGCCTAAATACCTGAACTCACCTGAAACTGCAGTTTTCCATAAAGGCCAAGAGCTGTACGGCCTCTATGAAGCGCGCAAACACAACCGCCAACTCAACGAAATCATTGTCGTTGAAGGCTATATGGACGTGATTGCACTGGCCCAACAAGGCCTGCGTAACGCTGTGGCAACTTTAGGTACAGCCACTAGCGAAGAGCATATCAAGCGCCTGTTTCGTGTTGTACCCAGCATTTTATTTTGCTTTGATGGTGATAATGCCGGCCGTAAAGCTGCGTGGCGTGCGCTCGAAGCAACCTTAAGTAATTTAAAAGATGGTCACCAAGCGCGCTTTTTGTTTGTACCCGACGGTGAAGACCCTGACAGCTTGATTCGTAGCGAAGGCCTCGAAGCCTTTCAAGCACGAATCGCTCAGCAATCGGTTGCTTTAACAGAATATTTTTTCACCCACCTAGCTGAAGAAGTGAATATCGAGTCGCTTGAGGGCAAGGCGCATATGGCCACGCTCGCCTCACCATTGATTGAGCGCATTCCAGGCGCCAACTTGCGTGCCTTAATGCGCCAGAAACTCACACAAATGACCGGCCTCGACACAGCGCCTAGCACCGACTTCAGTCCTGTACCAACACAAGACTGGGCACCCTCAGCCGCGTATGAATATGACACTGAGGGTTTTGATAGCTATCAGCATTTTAGCGCTGACGAGTATGGCGACATACCAAGTCCAAATACATCGCAGCCTGCACGAAACAACGACCGCAAAGATAAACCGTGGTCAAAAAACAGCGCTCCGGCACGCCAATCAAAACGCGCCCAAGTCACTGTCGAAACCCCGCACTTGGCCGCTCTGCGCACCTTGTTGCATCATCCACACCTTGCTTTAAAAGTCGATACAGCAAGTAAACTTGCCGCAGAAGATGACCTGTACGCACAACTGCTCGTCTCATTATTAGAAGCGTTGCAGAAGAGTCCAAACCTTGACCCTTTGCAATTAATGACACGCTGGTATGGCACCGAACAGGGTAATCTTTTACTGGCTCTCGCTGAAAAAGAATGGCTGATTAATGACGACAACCTTGAACAGCAATTTTTCGACACCATAACTCGTTTAGCGACAGCGCAACGTGAGCGCTTGATTGAGCAACTGCTCAACAAGGCCCGTTCAGATGTGCTCACGAGTGAAGAAAAACAACACTTGCGTGAATTGTTTGAACAACACAACAATGCACCAAGTACTGCCGAAACTGGCAATTAAGCTGCTATATACAGTATAATATGCAACTTAATTGCCGTTCGGCCCAGACCTTTCATGGATAGGGTGATATGTCCGCAAAAGCACAACAATCTCGTTTGAAAGAATTAATCGCCCTCGGCCGCGAGCAGGGATACCTGACTTACGCTGAGGTCAACGACCACCTTCCTGAAGATATTTCTGACCCAGAACAGGTCGAAGATATTATTCGCATGATCAATGAC
Organism: Thiopseudomonas sp.; assembly: GCA_035271385.1. Taxonomy (GTDB): domain Bacteria; phylum Pseudomonadota; class Gammaproteobacteria; order Pseudomonadales; family Pseudomonadaceae; genus Denitrificimonas. Next base: position 4,295 of record DATERP010000060.1, read on the forward strand.
ATGGGAATTAATGTCTCTGAAGCAGCTCCAGATGCTGACGCTCTACTATTAGCAGGCGGCGACACTGATGAAGCGGCGGCTGAAGAAGCGGCGGCTGCACTGGCTGCTGTTGAAACAGATATTGGCCGCACCACTGACCCAGTGCGTATGTATATGCGCGAAATGGGCACAGTTGAACTCTTGACCCGTGAAGGCGAAATTGAAATCGCCAAGCGTATCGAAGAAGGTATCCGTGAAGTGATGGGCGCTATTGCCCACTTCCCAGGTACCGTAAACGGCATCTTAGAAAGCTTTGATCGCGCTATCACTGAAGGCACACGCCTCACTGACGTGTTCAATGGTTACATTGATGCTGATGATGAAATCGCTGTCCAACCTTCGCCTGCTGCTGTGGCTGCTGCTAAAGCCACCGCGACTGATGCTAAAAAAGCAAAAGATGATGACGAAGAAGAGGAAGAGGAAGAAGTAGAAGAGGAAGAGGAAGAAGCTGGCGACGGCGGTCCTGATCCTGAAGTTGCAAAAGAGCGCTTCGGTGCTATTGCTGAGCAACTGGCCAAAGTTGAAAAAATACTGTTAAAGCACAAGCGCAATAGCAAACAAGCAGTCACCGCTCTACAAGAGCTGGCTGAATTGTTTATGCCGATTAAGCTGGTACCTAAGCAGTATGACGCTTTAGTTGCACGTGTACGTGATTCTTTGCAGCGTTTACGTGCGCAAGAGCGCGCTATTATGCAACTGTGTGTACGTGATGCACGTATGCCGCGCGCTGATTTCCTCAAGCTGTTCCCAGGTAACGAGACTGAACTTGATTGGGCCGTTAAGCTCAGTGAAGGCAAATCACGTTATGCTGCAAACTTAGCGCCACTGGTTGAAGAAATTCAACGCAACCAGCAAATCTTGATCGACTTGGAAAAAGAAACTTCTTTGACCATTCTCGACATTAAAGATATCAACCGTCGCATGTCGATTGGTGAAGCTAAAGCTGGCCGCGCTAAGAAAGAAATGGTTGAAGCCAACTTACGTCTAGTGATTTCGATTGCTAAGAAGTACACCAACCGTGGCTTGCAGTTCCTTGACTTGATTCAGGAAGGTAATATCGGCCTGATGAAAGCGGTGGATAAGTTTGAATACCGTCGTGGTTATAAGTTCTCAACTTATGCTACTTGGTGGATTCGTCAGGCGATTACTCGCTCGATTGCTGACCAAGCACGTACCATTCGTATTCCTGTGCATATGATTGAGACCATCAATAAACTCAACCGTATCTCACGCCAAATGCTCCAAGAAATGGGTCGCGAACCCACGCCTGAAGAGCTTGGCGAACGCATGGAAATGTCGGAAGACCGCGTGCGTAAAGTCCTGAAGATTGCTAAAGAGCCAATCTCCATGGAAACACCGATTGGTGACGATGAAGACTCGCATCTGGGCGACTTTATCGAAGACTCAACTATGCAGTCTCCGATTGATATCGCTACAATTGAAAGTCTGAAAGAATCAACACGCGATGTTCTCAGTGGTCTGACTGAGCGTGAAGCAAAAGTTCTGCGTATGCGTTTCGGTATTGATATGAATACCGACCACACGCTGGAAGAAGTTGGTAAGCAGTTTGATGTAACCCGTGAACGGATTCGTCAAATTGAAGCCAAGGCGCTACGCAAATTGCGCCACCCATCTCGTAGTGAGCACTTGCGCTCCTTCCTTGATGAGTAAAACTAAAAACCCCCGTTAATTCGGGGGTTTTTGTTTACACCTTGCGAGAACATTTGTTTGCGTCTTTGCTTTACACAGGTATAATCACCCGCTGCAACTGGGGCCCATAGCTCAGTTGGTTAGAGCAGGGGACTCATAATCCCTTGGTCCACGGTTCAAGTCCGTGTGGGCCCACCA
>DATERP010000061.1:0-5371 GCA_035271385.1 Thiopseudomonas sp.
GACCGTACTCAAGGCCTGCCCAGCTGAATTAACCAACCTATTTGCCAGTAGCCAAGCCGGTGCAACGGGCCAGTTGGAGTGGTGGACACCTTTACAGGGGCGAGTGATACCTTTTGCCCAATTGTCCGTCGTGCAACAGCAACAGTTGCGCAAAACGCTCGATGAGCGCCAAAGTGCTTTGGCTGAGGTCATCACGCAGTTAACTCACACTGATACAAATACCGCTGCAGTGCTGCAACGGTTACAAAGCGCTATGGATGTCAATGGTCTTTACAGTGTTAACGATCAGCCCGTTTTGGTGAACTGGTATACAGAGCACCCAGTAACTGACACAAAGGCACAGTTCAGCGCCTATATTGCTGCCGATAACGCCGCCGTTGCTATGTCTGCCAGCGCTGCACGTACCGCAGCATTAAAGCAGGCGCAGCCGTCACGGCAATGGTTGTGGTGGTTGGCTGTATTAGCGCTAGTGGCGTTGGGATTGGCTTTGTTCTAGTCGTCAGTACAGCAGTACATCAGTATTCTGATCAATACCGCAATGTTTTTTGTAGGCCAAAGGTTGGTTCATCCTTAAGTTGGCACATAGGATGGTCTTTGCTAAAGCGCTATGGGGAAATGCTAGAATTGTACTTACCAGTCAGTGGTTTTTGTAAATAATATCTATTTAAAGAATCATGATAGCGCTGTAATATATGACGTATAGAAGATTTTATTGTAGATAATGAAAGCAATGGATGTAGATAGTATGTCGGTATTTGCACATCATGACCTAGCGCTGCTCAACCCAAGTTTTGACTCTCCCTTAGTGGATGTAATCACCGAGCTTGAACATTTACGACGGCTCCAGTTGTCTGGCACCACCACCCCTGCAGTATTTATGCAGATCAAGCAAATCTTTCACCTTTTAGAAAGCCTAGGCTCAGCCCGTATTGAGGGAAACCACACCACGCTTGCTGATTATATCGAGCAGGTCGTGGCGGATGAAGCTACAGGGCAAGATCATTTGCACGAAATCATGAATATTGAACAATCCATGACCTTTATCGAGCAAACACTAAAGCCAGGTGAGGCGCTAACAGAGCATTTTATCCGCGAACTCCACGCCCTTACTGTCAGCGATTTACAGCGCGAAGGCGATAAAACCCCGGGTGCCTATCGCACATATCCTGTGAAAATTGCCCAAGCGAGCCATCTGCCACCCGATGCTTTGCAAGTACCGGGTTATATGCAGGAATTAATTACTTTTATTAACCAGCCTCATCCAGACAAATATGATTTGATGAAGGTTGCCCTTGCTCATCACCGCTTTGGCTGGATTCACCCATTTGGCAATGGTAATGGCCGAGTGGTGCGCTTACTAACCTATGCACAACTTATCCAGTATGGTTTTAGCATGACGTCTGTAGGCAGAGTGATAAACCCCACTGCTGTATTCTGCAATGATCGTGACAAATACTATGAAATGCTCTCTGTGGCAGATTCTGGAACGGCCGAGGGATTAGAAAGCTGGTGTATGTATGTACTGAGCGGGATTTTAGAGGAACTGAAAAAACTAGAAAAGCTCACCCAGCATGACTACTTGGTTAAATACATTTTCTTACCTAGCTTGCGCCATGCGCGTGAACGCGCCTTGATTACACCGCTTGAGTATGATTTGTTAGAGATTACAGTCCGCCAGCAAGTCGTTAAGTCTGCAGATTTTGCTGAGGTAATTCCCGCCACTCGCGCACGAACCTACCAAATCAGCAAATTAGTTGAAGCTAAAATGCTTATACCGACAGAGCCAAGCTCTAGGCAGTACACAGTGGGCTTTGCTAATAGCTATTTACTTCGCGGAGTGGTCGCTGCTTTACGGACGGAAGGGTTTATTTCTGATGCGCTGGCAGGAGGGTAAATGGTAAAGCTTTATAAACGACTCGCAGCTAAAACAACCGAGTTTGCACGCTACCCCGATCAACACCGCAACACTCTCACTATTAAGGTAAACATATTGTGCTAAACACATGGATTGATGCTTTTTATTCTATAAAACCCGATGCCCATACCCCAGCTCAAGCAGTGAGCTTTGGCACATCGGGGCATCGTGGTTCTTCTTTACAGGCCAGTTTCAACGAGCTGCACATCCTCGCCATCGCCCAAGCCGTGGTTGATTACCGCCAACACAAGGATATCAACGGCCCGTTATTTCTCGGCCTAGATACCCACGCCTTATCGCGCCCCGCTTGGGATGTAGTGTTACAGGTGTTAGTCGCCAATCAGATCACTGTACAAGTCGCAGTAGAGCAGGGCGTCACCGCCACGCCTTTAGTCAGTCGCGCGATCTTGTCCTATAACGCGCAGCGCACAAGCGGCTTAGCCGATGGTTTAATTATCACCCCCTCGCATAACCCACCTGAAGACGGTGGGATTAAATACAACACCCCCGATGGTGGCCCCGCCGACAGCGATGCCACCACCTGGATTGAAACCTGTGCCAATCAGTATCTGCTGGAGCAATGCACCCAGGTCAAACGCGTCAGCCAGCAGGAAGCACTCAGCCAAGTGCAAGAATACGACTACGTCGCCCAATATGTGGCCGAGCTTGAGCAGGTTGTCGATCTGCAGGCGATTCGCCAGTCGGGCCTTAAGTTGGGTGTTGATCCCATGGGCGGCACCGGGCTGGTGGTCTGGCAAGCGCTGGCGCTTGATGCAAAGCTGAATATTAGCGTGGTGAATACCAGCCAAGATGCGACCTTTACCTTTATGCCGCCGGATCATGATGGCCGCATCCGTATGGATTGTTCCAGCCCTGCTGCTATGGCCAATCTGCTCGCCATTCGTGAGCAGTTTGATTTGTCCTTCGCCAATGACCCCGATGCCGACCGGCATGGCATTGTTGATGCCGCTGGTTTAATGAACCCCAATCACTTCTTATGCGTGTGTGTTGATTACCTGTTAACCCATCGCCCTGAGTGGTCTGCTGAGTTAAAAGTTGGTAAAACGCTGGTGACCTCATCATTAATGGACCGCGTCGTCGCTGCGCATGGTCGTGAACTGTATGAAGTCCCGGTAGGCTTTAAGTGGTTTGTTGAAGGCTTACACCAGCGCTGGCTGGCCTTCGCTGGTGAAGAAAGCGCTGGCGCGAGTTTATTGACCTTCGCTGGCGACACCTGGACCACCGACAAAGACGGCATTGCCCTGTGTTTACTGGCTGCCGAAATCACCGCCGTCACCGGTCTCACGCCATCCCAGTACTACGCCACACTCACTGCCCAGCACGGCCATCCGTACTACCACCGCATCGATGCTGCCGCCACGCCTGAGCAAAAAGCCGCGTTTAAACAACTCAGCGCCGAACATATCCAAACCAAGACTTTAGCCGGTGAAGAGATCAGCGCGATACTGCTCAACGCACCCAGCAATGGCGCTGCGATCGGTGGGATTAAAGTCTGCACCGCCAACGGCTGGTTCGCCGCCCGCCCCAGCGGCACCGAAAACCTCTATAAAATCTACGCGGAAAGCTTTATCAGCGAACAGCATCTACAGCAGTTGATTGATGAAGCGCAGACGCTGTTGGCCAGCGTGTTGTAGCGCACAAATGATCCTGTCTGTCGGCTGTGCCGCCGACAGCAGGGCAGAGCCGCTTAAGCTAGCGAGACAACCACTGTTGCAAAAACGCAAAGCAGAGCTGCACATTTAGCGATTCCAATTGCCGCGCGTCACTTCGACAATGAGCGCACTCAACCACAACTGGAGAACAACAATGAGTCAGTTTCCGACCCTGTTTCAACTCACCGGCAGCGAACACCCCGCCGCGCAATGGCAAGATGCCGTGCTGGTGATTATTGATGCACAAAATGAATACCGCATCGGCGATATGCAGTTGCCCGATGTCGAGCCGGCAACCGTACAGATTCAACAATTATTAGCCGCTGCGCGCGCGCATGGCAGCCCCGTTGCCCATATTCGCCATATCGGTGTTCCTGGCTATTTGTTTGATCCTGAGGGTCCTCGTGGACAGATTTTCGCTGAGCTGACGCCCATCGAAGGCGAAGCAGTGATTGATAAACCCCTGCCCAACGCCTTTGCCCACAGCAGCTTACAAGCGTTTGTGCAAAGCACCGGCCGCACTGATTTGATTGTTTGCGGCTTTATGACCCATATGTGCGTTAGCGCCACCGTACGTGCGGCAAAAGATCTTGGCTACCAAAGCACCGTAGTGGCCGATGCCTGCGCCACACGTGCCTTACCCGGTTTAGCCTCAGGTCATTTGGATGCCAAAGCACTGCATGAGATGGAACTGGTAGCCTTAGCTGATTTCTTCGCCTGCGTGGTTAAAGACGCCGCCGCGCTAGGCGCATAAGCACAGCCGCAACCGTCTGCGCTGCAGCACAGATACAATCCCGGCTGACAAAGCTGGGGTTGTGTTGCTCTGGATCAGCGATAATTCGTCTTAACCACACAGATGCTAAGCATAAATATTCTGTTAGAAGACTAGTCAAACTGTGAAGAACGTCATAAACTCCGCCATCAGTTAAACGGATCACCTTGGCGCTAGTATAAAAATGCTCGACGCGAGCACAGCGCCCAAGCTGATGTTAAATCGATATATAAGTCTGTAGTCAGCCTGTTGTCGCACATGATTGCACAACCCTCACTGCGCTAAAAACATAGCAAACAGACCTGTTATCCAGTGCAGTTTAGAAGGGAATTTAGTGAGCTATGGCCAGTCAATGCCGCTTACACGCAATTGCTGATGCAAGACATCCTCTCAAGCACGCCATGCTTATGAAAGAGCGCGCAGTCTATGGCGCGCAACTTCAAACTAGCGCACAGTCCACTCGACCACAGGCTCAACAGACTGCTCATGAAAATATGACGTGGTCGTATTGAGCATGAAGCAGACTTCCCCCGCAGCCGAGCACAGCGCAGCTGAGCACAATTGGTATGTGGTGTTGACCAAGCCTAAACAAGAGCTGCGCGCGCAAGACAATCTTGAGCGTCAAGGCGGTACGGTTTTTTTACCGATGTTGGCCATCGAGCGTATCAGTGGCGGCCAACGCGTGATGCGCCAAGAGCCATTATTCCCCGGTTATTTATTTCTGCAGGCTGCAACGCAAGCACCTATTTTAAGTAAAGTGCGCTCCACCATGGGCGCACGTCAGTTGCTGACCTTTGCCAGCCAAGTGATGACCGTCGATAACAGAATCATTGACGATTTACGTCAGCGTAGCAACACCGATCACACTGTCCAGCAATTCAGCGCTGGGCAAAGCGTCACCCTAAACAACGGCCCCTTTCAACACTATCAAGCCCTATTTAAAGAGTACGATGGCGCAGAACGGGGCATTATTTTGCTCAGCCTACTGGGCAAGCAAAACGAATTACTGAT
>DATERP010000062.1:0-9692 GCA_035271385.1 Thiopseudomonas sp.
GCCGGGCACACCTCAGCGCAATCACCGCAACGAATGCAGGGCATGGCTGGCGCAGGTGGCGGCAATTCAGCAGTAGTCGCCGCTAAAATACAGTTGCTGGTTTTAATAATAGGAGCGGCCGTGCTGGTCAGCGTAAAGCCCATCATCGGGCCACCGGCAATCAGACGACCGAGCTTGGCTTCTTGTAAACCGGCAAACGCCAATAAATCAGCCACTGGTGTGCCAATTAAACACTCCACGTTCATCGGTTTGGCTAATGCTTGGCCCGTCAGGGTGGTGATGCGTGAAATCAGCGGTTGGCCCAGTACAACGGCGTCATGTACCGCGACTAAGGTGCCAACGTTTTGGCAGAGAATGCCCAGTTCAGCTGGTAACTTGTTGGCCGGTACTTCTTGGCCCATTAAAATCTGAATCAGCTGGCGCTCACCGCCGGATGGGTAAATTGTCGGCAGCTCGACCACATGGTAGTCGCGTGAGCCAAGCGCGCTGCGTACCGCGCTGATGCTCTCTGGTTTGTTGTCTTCAATGGCAATCAGCACATTTTTCGGCTGTAGCATCTGCACTACGATATCAATGCCGAGCATCAACTGTGCGGCTTTCTCACGCATCAAGGTGTCATCAGCGGTGATATAAGGCTCGCACTCGGTGCCATTGACTATCAATGTGGTAATAGGTTGCTCAGCATGACGGGTCAGTTTAATCGCAGTGGGGAAACCCGCACCGCCTAAACCACTGATGCCGGCTTGGCGTACTTTATCCAGCAGTGCATCTGCACTGGCTTGAGTAAAGTCGGCCAGCGGCTCAAGTTCGCACCAAGTATCTAAACCATCGGTGTCAATCACAATGGCATCTAAGAGTTGGCCGGAAGCATGTGGGTAAGGCTGCGGACCAATAAAGCTCACAGTACCGGAACTGGGTGCATGGACTGCTGCGCTGATGCGATTGCTAGAGTCAGCAATCAATTGACCTTTGAGTACATGATCACCCACGCTGACCAGCGCTTCAGTGCTGCTGCCTAAATGTTGCAACAAGGGCACAATCAACTGTTTGGGCAAGGGTGCCTGCTGAATGGGCACTTGATTGGATAAGGTTTTATTTTGTGCTGGATGCACGCCGCCACGCAGCGGATAAATAGGCCAAGTACTCATAGAGTAGACTCCCGATCGGTAGCAATTAAAGTACCGGGAGGCAGTGGCTGATCCCACTTCCAGCTTTGCAAAGTACCGGTCACCTCAATCATATCAATACAGTCCACAGGGCAAGGCTCTACACACAGGTCGCAACCGGTGCACTCGCTAGCAATCACGGTGTGCATTTGTTTGGCTGCACCTAAAATGGCATCCACCGGGCAGGCCTGAATACACTTGGTGCAACCAATGCATTCTGCTTCGCGAATATAGGCGACCATTTGCGGCTTTTCGCCTTCCACCGCGTCTAATGGTTCAGGCTCAACATCCAGTAATTCAGCCAAGGCTTGAATAGTGGCTTCACCACCGGGTGGGCACTTATTGATTTTATCGCCAGCGGCAATGGCTTCGGCGTAGGGCTTGCAACCGGGATAGCCGCATTGGCCGCACTGGGTTTGTGGCAGCAGGGCGTTGATTTGCTCGGCAATCGGATTGCCTTCCACGCGAAAGCGTACCGCAGCAAAACCTAAAATAGCGCCAAACACTAAGCTTAAGGCCACCAGTGCCGTGACTGCGATTAAGATCATGCTCATAATTTGATTAAACCGCTAAAGCCCATAAAGGCTAAAGACATCAAGCCGGCCGTCAGCATACCAATGGCCGCACCCTGAAAAGGTTTAGGCACATCAGCAATGGCAATACGCTCGCGCATCGCCGCAAACAGCACTAAAACTAAAGAAAAACCAATCCCTGCCGCAAAACCATTCACGCTGGCTTGAATAAATGTGTATTCGCTGCGATTAGCATTCAAGATTGCTACGCCGAGGACGATACAGTTGGTAGTAATCAAAGGTAGGAAGATACCCAGCACGCGATACAACATCGGACTGGTTTTATTGACCACCATTTCAGTGAACTGTACGACGACGGCAATCACTAAAATAAAGCTGATGGTGCGTAAAAATTCGAGGTCAAAAGGCTTTAGAATATAGTGCTGCAGTAAGTAGCTGCAGATTGAGGCTAAGGTTAGGACAAAAGTTGTCGCCAGTGATAAACCTATGGCTGTTTCAACTTTCTTGGAGACGCCCATAAAGGGGCACAAGCCAAGAAATTGAACCAACACAAAGTTGTTCACTAAGATGGCGCTAACCACAATCAGTAAGAGTTCGCTCATGGTGAATAATACTGGCTCAAACGTTATCAAGAAGATGGGTATTATCGTGCAGGTCGATATAGCGTACAAGTCGCATTTATTGCTTCTTTAAGTTCTTTTTGATCTAAAGCTATGGGTTATTGGCGCAAACGCTGAAAAAGATACAGATAACTGCAACACTGTGGCGTTATGACGCGCTAAAAACAATGTATGCATAAAAGCTTCACAGCGGCAAAGACCTCAATCGAGTCGCCAATATGTTTAATCGTACTCTCTAGTAGAAACACAACTGATGCGCTGCAAGACCGCGGCTAAGGAAAACATGCATGCTTAATAGAATATCATTTAAGGCGCGCTTAATAGTGCTTACGAGCATTGCGTTCTTGCTCTTTATATTGGTTGGTGCTGTGGGTTTAATGGGTATGAACAGCCTCAATCAAGCCCTTGAGGATGTTTACCAAGAAAAAATGGTTCCCGTTAAAGTGCTGGATACTATTTATGCTGATATCAATGGCTCGCGCGCTGAATTGTTGCTGGCGTTGCAGCATGCGCCTGATTCATCGTTCTTAGATCTGCATGATCATCCGGCCAGTCGCCATATTGATGCGATTAAAAATGGCCAAGCCCGTAATAAGCAAGGCTGGGAGATGCTGGATGCCATTACTTTTTCCGCAAAAAATCAGCAGCTGATTGACGATCTACTCGCGCAAGTACAGGTGTTGCGTAACCAAGGTGTTGATCCGGCGATTGCGGCGATTAGCAGTGATAACTATTACCGCGCAAATCAGCTGATCTTAACCACGGTCAATCCAGCCATCGGTAAGGTGCGCGAGGTGATGATGCAGTTGAGTGATAATTTAATGCATGACGCGCAGCAAGAGTTTAACCAAGGTGAGCAACGCTACCAGCAAACTATTAAGTTGTTTGCCGTAGTGATGGCGTTGGGCGGTGCGTTAATTGTTTTATTAGCACTGCGAGTGATTACCAGTATTCAGCGAGCGGTCAAACTATTGCGTGAAGCCTCTGGGCAGATGGCCTCGGGCGATACCACGGTGCGCGTACGCTACCAAGGGCAGGATGAACTGCGAGATGTGGCGATTGCTTTTAATAATATGAGTGAGCGCTTTCAAACTGCTTTGCAGGATGTGGATCGTTCTGCTGAGCAATTAGCTGCGGCCAGTGAAGAAACTTCGGTGATCACGGTGAACACCAGCGAGAGCATGCAAAAGCAGCAAAATGAAATTTCACAAGTCGCCACAGCTATGAATGAAATGCATGCAACGGCCAGTGAAGTCGCACGCAGTGCAAGTCAGGCTGCTGATGCTGCGCGTCACGCTGATAAAGAAGCAGCACTGGGGCGCGATGTGTCCTTGCAGACCATTGATGCCATTGAGAGCTTGGCTTCTGGCGTGGAGAGTGCCACGGCGGTGATTGAGGCGCTGGCTAAAGATAGTGAAGATATCGGTAGCGTCTTAGATGTGATTCGCAGTATTGCCGAACAGACCAACCTTCTGGCACTCAATGCTGCGATTGAGGCTGCGCGTGCTGGTGAAGCAGGGCGTGGCTTTGCGGTGGTGGCTGATGAAGTGCGCACGCTGGCATCGCGCACTCAGCAATCAACCCAAGAAATCAACGATATGGTGGCGCGTTTGCAAAGTGGTGCTGCACAAGCTGTTGCAGCAATGGAAACTGGACGTGTGCAGGCGCGTGCAGGTGTTGAGCAAACACTCAAAACTACAGCGTGCTTAGAGTCGATTGTCAGTGCCATTCATACGATTAATGATATGAACGTACAAATTGCCAGCGCGGCTGAAGAGCAAAGTGCGGTGAGCGAAGAGATTACGCGCTCGGTGGTTGCCATTAATGATTTAACCACTGAAACAACCGATGGTGCTATGCAGACCACGCAAGCCAGTCATGAGGTCGCACGCTTAGCCAGCGCACTACAAGATATGTTGGAGCGCTTTAGAACTTAACAGCACTGCTACATAGATTGAATACACTCACAACCCCAGCACTGAAAAATCTTCGGCGCTGGGGTTGCTTGCTATTTAATGGGCTGAAAATACTTGCAGCCAGTGTTTACCACTCATAAATCATTGTTTTTATTGAGACAATAGTCTGAATTTAGACCAAGGTCTGCTATTCGTACGCGCGATAATCTTTACATTAACAACCCATGTAGGCAGTGCTGAGCTATTTGCGCTCAAGTGCTGGATGCAGTCTCTATGCTAGGGACACTAGGAGTCAGAGTTTTGAAGTTTGCCGTGCTCAAGGCGCACAGAGTTCAAAACTAAAAATAGAAAGTACATAAAAATCACAATAAATGTATACGTTCAATATCTGACAACACTGAGTGTTGTTCGAGTCCTGCATGTAAGTGATAACAATAAAATACGCTCACTGGGTACGCTCGGTTGAGTAGGAGAAATAGTATGCAAGATACAGTTGTGGAAAAGGTGCTTAAGCACCCTAAGTATGCGGAGCTGGTACAGCGCCGTACGCGCATCAGTATGTCGTTTTTTGCTGTGGCATTAACGATCTACTCTGGATTTATTCTGATCTTGGCGTTTATGCCAGAAGTGTTCGCTCAGCCTATTGGTGCGGGTTGGACTATGAGCGTAGGCGTACTGTCGGGTATCTTAGTTGTGTTTAGTGCGGTCATTATGATTGCTCTCTATACCTACGTTTCCAACAAAACTTTTGATCCATTGCTTGATGCGATTATGAGGGACGTAGAATGAAAAAGTTTCTCTTAAGTACAGCACTGTTGTCCTTGTTTGCTCAGCCTGCATTTGCAGCAACGGGTCAAGCTAATACCTCTGCAATTGTGATGTTCTTAGCGTTTATCGCTGGAACCATGGTAATTACTTGGTGGGCAGCGCGTAAAACCCAAACCACTTCAGACTTCTATACTGCAGGTGGTGGTATTACGGGTTTCCAGAATGGTTTAGCCATTGCGGGAGACTATATTTCAGCAGCATCTTTCCTGGGTATCGCCGGTATGGTGTACGTCAGCGGTTTTGACGGCATCATTTACGCCATTGGTTTCCTCTTTGGTTGGCCGGTGGTGATGTTCTTGGTTGCTGAGCGTTTGCGTAACCTAGGTCGCTTTAACTTTGCGGACGTGACTGCGTTCCGTTTAGAGCAAACCCCAATGCGTATTCTCGCAGCCAGTGCGTCATTGTTGATTATTGCTCTGTACCTGATTGCACAAATGGTGGGTGCGGGTAAGTTAATCGTGCTGCTGTTTGGTCTTGAGTACAAAATCTCAGTGATCGTTATCGGTACCTTAATGATGATCTACGTGTTCTTCGGTGGTATGACGGCGACTACGTGGGTACAGATTATTAAAGCGGTACTGATGTTGGCGGGTGGTACCTTGTTAGCGGGTCTAGTGCTGATGGCCTTTAACTGGAACCCTGATGTGATGCTGGCTGAAGCGGTTAAAGTGCACCCAACAGGTGCTGAGCTGATGGCGCCAGGTGCTGCGGTAAGTAGTAACCCACTCAATGCGCTGTCACTGGGTCTGGCTCTAGCCTTTGGTACTGCAGGTCTGCCACACATTCTGATGCGCTTCTTCACTGTATCGAGCGCAAAAGAAGCACGTAAATCAGTGATCTGGGCCAGTAGCTTTATTGGTTACTTCTACCTGCTGACCTTTATCATTGGTTTCGGTGCCATTGCTTTATTGGTTCGTCACCCTGAGTTCTACAGTGGTCTGGCCGCGGATAACAGCAATATGCTGACCACGCTGATCGGTGGTACCAATATGGCGGCGGTGCACTTATCCAACGCTGTTGGTGGTAGCTTGCTGTTAGGCTTCTTGGCTGCTGTGACTTTCGCAACCATCGTTGCGGTAGTCGCAGGTCTGGCGCTTGCGGGTGCAGCGGCAATTGCCCATGACTTGTACGCCAACGTTATTGCCCGTGGTCGTTCAACTGAAAAGCAAGAAATGCGTATTTCTAAGATTTCCACGCTGGTATTAGGTGTCTTGGCAGTATTGCTAGGTATCGTCTTTGAAGATCAAAACGTTGCCTTCATGGTGGGTCTGGCCTTTGCTATCGCAGCCAGTGCTAACTTCCCTGTGCTGGTATTGTCGGTCTCATGGCGCGGCTGTACGACTCGCGGTGCAACCATCGGTGGTTTCTTAGGCTTGGCCTTTGCAACGCTGTGGGTTGTTCTGAGTAAGACGGTTTGGGTTGATGTGTTTGGTAACGCTGAAGCAATCACACCGTTCCCGAACCCAGGTATCTTCTCAATCCCGTTAGCCTTCTTCGCGATTTGGTTCTTCTCTGTAACAGATAAGAGCGCGCGTGCGGATAAAGAGCGTGACGCCTTTACTGCACTGACTGTACGCAGTCAGACAGGTATCGGTCGCTCAGGCGCACAGGATCACTAAGCAATAATCTGATGATTGTTTGATAAATCATCGCCTAAAAATACCCCGACTGGTTCGGGGTATTTTTTTGTCTGAATTATACTGCAGTACGAAATATTCTTGCGGTCGGGAGTGGCTGTCTAGCGGTATGAGTCCCCTGATTTTAGTAGGGGAGCATGCCGACTGGTCTGATAATAGAGTAACGCTAATGATAATGATTGCTGTTTATGTGTTGCTCTGGTAGATTGGCTCACATACAAATTATTACCTAGGAAATATAATGAAAAATGTAATCAAAGGTGCAGTATTAGTCGTCAGCTTGGCAGTTGCTGGTGGTGCTATGGCCGATGATCGCCCAGATCATTTTAAAGGACTCGAATCTCCAGACCTGCAAGCAGCAGTGGCTAACTTTTCTGAATACAACAAGCGTTTAGAAAAGGCCTTGAGCGGTGAGTTAACTGATGCTGATTTGCTTGAAATTCATCAGCTGACCTACACTCTGGAAAATGCGCTAGAAAAAATCAATGATGATTTAGAAGAGTTGGCTGAGACGCTAGAAGAAGTGCACGTGGCTTCAGAAACCTTCAATCGTGATGATCTGAGAAAAGCCGGTCCTGCCTATTTAAAAGTCGCACGTACAGTTATTCAGTAACTTTATGCAGAACCTTCTTTTGCGCAAGATAAAACGAAGGTTCTGTCCTAGCAGGTTGTTGTAAAATTGGTATACTTCGCAAGCTAAACATTAGCTTGGAGACTGCGTAGCCATGTACGAACAGCACCGCTTTGGAATGCAAGTCACGCATTTATCACGAGCGTGGCGCGCAGCGCTTGATCGGCGTTTAGCTGATTTAGGTTTATCACAAGCCCGTTGGTTGGTTCTGTTGCATGTGGCCCGCGCTAAAGAACTGCCCACGCAAAGTGAGTTAGCTTGCAGTGTTGGTGTAGAAAATCCAACCTTAGCTCGATTATTGGACGCTTTAGCTGCTCAGCATTTAATTGAGCGTCAAATTGATCCAGATGATCGTCGTGTTAAAAAAATCGCTTTAACCCGTACCGCGCTAGTACTGATTGAAAAAATTGAAGCCATTGCCACTCAATTACGCCGTGAGATTTTTGCCGGTATTTCTGAGGAAGATGTCCAACAGTGCCAAGCGACTCATACGCGCATGTTGGCCAATTTAGAAAAAACCTATGAAACATGACCTCGCCAGTTTAAATGCGCGTTTTGGTGCGCTCTATCGTGTGTGGCTGCTGGGTGTACTGATGCTTGGCAGTATGGTCATGGTGTTATCCTCGACCAGTATTAACGTGGCGTTACCAGCAATTATGGATGAGTTTGCGATGGGGCGACCCATGGCGCAATGGCTCGCCACTGGCTTTTTAGCCGCCATGACGGCAGGGCTATTATTGGCCGCTTGGGCGCAAGCTAAATTTGGTTCGCGCATTACCGTGCAGGTCAGTATTGGCTTGTTTGTGGTGTGTTCGGTTGCTGCATTGCTGGCTACTGCAGGTTGGCAGTTGATTGTTCTGCGAATCTTACAAGGCGCTTGCGCGGGGATTATCCAGCCCTTAGCCACTGTGCTAATCTTTCGTGTCTATGCCGGTGGTGGGCGCGGGACGGCCTTGGGCGTCTATGGGCTCGGCTTGATGATTGCGCCGAGTATTGGCCCAACTGTGGGCGGTTACCTGATTGACCATTTTGGTTGGATGTCCGCTTTTTGGCTGCCCTTGCCGGTGTGTGTGGTGCTGATGGTGGCGGGGCATTGGTTGCTGCCGGATGAGAGCAATCCCAAGGCTAAGCGTTTGGATGTGCTGTCTTTTGTGATGCTGACCACGGCTATCTTTGCGGGCTTAGCTGCGATTTCAGAGGCGCAGCGCTATGCTTGGGGCGATTGGCGAGTTTCGGCCTTAGTGGTCACCACAGTGGTGTGCAGTTTTATCTTTTTCCGCCGTACGCTCAATAGTAAAAAACCCATTCTATCGTTACGTTTATGGCGTCTCGCGGCCTTTCGGCGCGCCAGTTGGGTGGCGCTAGCTTTGGGTTTGGGTCTATATGGCTCGACTTATTTAATTCCCTTGTATCTACAAACCATCAGTGGCTACAGCGCTGGGCATGCCGGTGTTTTATTACTGCCTGCAGGTATTTTGTTGGGACTGGCATCCTTTGCCAGTGGCTGGTTATGTGATCGTATTGCGATTGTTTGGCTGCTGTGTATTGGCTTGTTTTTGTTTGCCTTTTCATCGATCTGGTACGGCATTTGGGGGGCCAGTAGCGGTTTCTTTTGGCTGTGTGTTATTGCTGCGTTAGGGCGTATGGGGATTGGCTTGATTATGCCTGCGTTGAGTACTGCATCCCTTGATAGTTTAACGGTCGATGAATTGCCCTATGGCGCAGGCGCTGTGACCTTTGTACGCCAGTTGGGCGGCGCTTTTGGTATCAACTTGTTGACTGTGTTTTTAGAGTGGCAGCATCAGTCATTAGGCGGTGATTTTGTTGCCGAAACAGTCGCGTTTGAACGTACATTTATACTGCTGGGTTTTGCCTTTTTCTTAGCGCTTTGGCCCGCTTGGCGACTGCGAAAATTCCCTAAACTAGTGCGAAAATCAGCTTGATCATTGGTCGCTCCAGTTGAACTAAATACCCGTACAGCCCTCTACTCCGTGCGCATGACTAGAATGCTAATTTTAGCTTTAACGTGCTTGGAGTACATAATAATGAAAATATCAACTCGTAAATTTACAGGGCTTGTTGTGCTAACGGCTCTTTTAGGTATGCCGCTCACACAGGCGGTCGCCAATGAAACTATGACTGAAGTTCAGGAAGTGATTTCTGATTATATGGATTTAAAATCTCACAAGGTAGGTGCTTTATGAATTCTGATATTTTTGCAGGTAAGTGGAAACAGCTTAAAGGCCAAGTGCAAGCGCGCTGGGGCAAACTGACGGATGATGATCTTGATGTGGTTGAAGGCCATAGCCAGTATCTGGCTGGTAAACTCCAAGAGCATTACGGCATTACCAAAGAAAAAGC
>DATERP010000063.1:0-16373 GCA_035271385.1 Thiopseudomonas sp.
AGACAGGTCAATAATGTACTGCAATGCTTTACGTACTAAACGCTTAGTATCAGAAGAAGGTACTAAGCGTTTAGTACGTAAAGCATTGCAGTACATTATTGACAATGATCGTGACTCACTGACTATCGTGCACAAAGGCAACATCATGAAGTTCACCGAAGGTGCCTTCAAAGATTGGGCCTACGAAGTAGCGCGTGATGAGTTCGGTGCAGAGTTGCTAGATGGCGGTCCTTGGATGCAGTTCAAGATCCCTAAGACTGGCAAAAACAGCATCGTTAAAGACGGTATTGCGGATGCTATGTTGCAGCAGGTTATCTTGCGCCCAGCAGAGTACGATGTAATCGCAACTCTGAACCTGAACGGTGACTACCTATCTGATGCACTGGCTGCACAGGTTGGCGGTATCGGTATCGCTCCAGGTGCTAACTTGTCTGACAGCGTTGCCATGTTCGAAGCAACGCACGGTACTGCTCCTAAGTACGCTGGTCAGGATAAAGTTAACCCAGGTTCACTGATCCTTTCAGCAGAAATGATGTTGCGTCACATGGGCTGGACTGAAGCAGCTGACCTGATCATCGATGGCATCAATGGTGCGATCTCTGAGAAGACTGTGACCTATGACTTTGAGCGCTTGATGGACGACGCTAAGCTGTTGTCTTGCTCTGAGTTTGGCGATGCCATGATTGCAAAAATGTAATCTAAGCTTCGCTTAAAAAACGCCCCTTAATTGGGGCGTTTTTGTTTGTGTTAAACGAATACAGGTACAATGCAGCACGAAATGGGGAGGGCGTTATGTCGGACGATGAATTTTCTTTATTTGCCCAGCAAATGCAGGGTGTACGCCGTATTTATGTTGATCAAGCCGATGTTGGTAAAGCAAAATTAAATCGCGCTGAACGTGCTGAGCAGCGTGTACGTCGTGAAAATGCATTAAAAAGCGTAGCAACTATTGCAGTGGACGGCCTTTCTGATCAATTTGTGATTGATGTCGGCGCTGAAGACGCCTTGTATTGGGCGCGTGATGGTGTGCAAGATACGCAATTGCGCCGTATGAAAGCAGGCCAGGTCAGCTTTGAAGGCACATTAGATTTACATGGCATGAGCGTAGAAAAAGCACGTACCACGCTGCGTGAATTTCTGACTGAAGCGTTGCGTCTAGAAGTGCGCTGTGTGCGCGTTACCCATGGTAAAGCCGCTCGCTTAGACGGCAAAGTGCCGATGATTAAAAGTCATGTCAATACCTGGTTGCGCCAGCATGAGAAGGTCCTAGGCTTTACTTCATGCGCACCAAAACATGGCGGAACAGGTGCTGTATATGTGTTGCTGAAGCGGCATATGCTTGATGGTCGGGACGAGTAGACAATAGTGTCCAAGGTGCAGGATCTGCAATTAAACATTTTTAGAACAAGTACGGAGATAGCCAGTGAGTCAGTCTGGATTAGCAACACTGCGTGATTATATCCGTTGGGCGATCAGTCAATTTAGCCGCGAACAACTCTTTTTTCAAGGTGGCGAAGAGTCCATGTTTGAAGAGGCGCGCGCTCTGGTACTCGGCAGCTTATATCTGCCTGAGCAACTGCATGATAAGTATTTAGATTGTAACTTGCATGCCGATGAGCACGTTGTTGTGCAAAGCATGCTGAGAAAACGTATTGAGCAGCGCTTGCCGACTGCCTACCTGCTGGAACAGGCTTGGTTTGCAGGTTTGTTGTTTAAAGTGAATGAAAGTGTGGCGATACCGTATTCACCGCTAGAGGAATTAATTCCACAGAGTTTTTCACCTTGGTTGATACAGTCACCGCAACGTATTTTAGATTTGTATACAGGCTCAGGCTGCGCAGGTTTAACCTGTGCGCTACAGTTTCCAGATGCTGAAGTAGTCTTAGCTGATAGCTGTGTAAGTGCTCTTGATCTGGCTGCAAAAAACATTACTGTGCATGGTTTAGACGAACGCGTGATAGTGCAGCACAGTGAGTTATTTTCCAGATTCTCAGAACAACGTTTTGATTTAATTGTGTGCAAACCACCCTACTTATCTGTAGAGCACTGGACGCAGTTGCCCCGCGAAATGCAATATGCGCCACAAAACAGTACGATTGCCAAAAATGGTGGCTTGGAAAGCATTCAGCTGATTCTGCAGCAAGCTTGCGGCTATCTAGCTGATAATGGTTTGTTGGTATTAGAAGTAGGGCCGCATCGTGCGCATTTAGCAGCGCTTTATCCCGATATCGACTTTATTTGGCTGGAGCATTCCTACGCAAACTGTGACGTACTGGCTTTAACTGCACAGCAATGCAGCCAATACCCTTTACTAAGTGCGTCTGATGAATTAGCGCGTAGCAATCCAGATCAATAGCGCGGCCTGAAAAATTGCAAACACAATCAGCATTGAAATAGTAAAACGCAGCGTACTATCTTCGCTTTTTAGTTGTTGAACTTGGTCGTGATACAACTTGATTTGTGTGCTTTGTTCACTCAAAGATTGATCGGCTTTATGCAGCATCACCGCAGTATCGAGAGTGCTGATGATGCTCACTTTTTTCTCATTCCAGTCGTCATGCAGTTCACTGACGCGCCCGGCTGAGCATGATGCGCGCATTTGCACAGCATCTTCATAAGCAACAGTAAAACCCTGGGCTTGCAAGGCATGATCGCGGCGCAGGCGTGCGGCATCGTTGCTTGCGTGCTTGACCAGTAGCACTTGGTTGACAAGGGTGTAATGACTCCAGCGCTTTTGCGCCCAACCTGCTGCTTGCGCCAACATAAAACGACCGAGTCCACGGTTGCTAGGCTCGGTGCGCAAGGGCAGTTCCGGATTGATGCGCACTTCTTTGCGCTGGTGATCAGCCCAGACCTCTAGAATGTTGATCTCTTTATGCGTGCTGTGGTCGGCGAGGCTCAGTGTTAAGCGTAAAAAACTCTCTTCAGCACTGTGGCGTTCCACACGTTCAAAGCTCAAAAACATCAAAGGCCTTAAACCCGTTTCCCGGTCTGCGGGTAAGGCTGATAAGCGTAGGAGTTGAAAATGCTCGGGCTTTAAACTCAGCCAAGCATGCTCAGTCTGTGCGGGCTTTTCAGCGTGCTCTGCTGTATCTAATGGCTCGGCAATATCGGCAGTCATGGCGCTTCACTTTATAGATGTTTGTATGGTTAAGCATATCGGCACTTAGAAGAAATTCTATAGTATTACTGTCATTCACCAAAAGGGTATGTTGATCTAAGGTGCCAGAAAGAGCTGGGTACAGGTATACTGCGCAATTATTTTATCATTTCGGAGCAGGGTGTATGTCCGGTAATACTTTTGGCAAGCTTTTTACTGTTACCACCGCTGGAGAAAGCCACGGTCCAGCCTTGGTTGCGATTGTGGATGGCTGCCCTCCGGGCTTACCTTTGACTGCTGAAGATTTGCAATATGATCTAGATCGCCGCAAGCCGGGCACCAGTCGCCATACGACGCAGCGTAAAGAGCCTGATGAGGTTGAGATTCTCTCGGGTGTTTTTGAGGGGCAAACCACAGGTTGTCCTATTGGTTTATTGATTCGCAATACCGATCAAAAATCCAAAGACTACTCGGCGATTAAAGATATTTTCCGTCCAGCGCACGCAGATTACAGCTACCACCACAAATATGGTCAGCGTGATTATCGTGGTGGTGGTCGCAGTTCAGCGCGTGAAACGGCGATGCGTGTCGCCGCCGGAGCCATTGCTAAAAAATATCTAGCGACTCAAGGCATTGTTGTGCGTGGCTATATGAGCCAGTTGGGCCCCATTGAGATTCCATTTAAAAGCTGGGATGCAGTGCATGATAATGCGTTTTTTAGTCCAGATCCGAGCAAAGTAGCTGAGCTAGAAGACTATATGGATCAGCTGCGTCGTGACCAAGATTCAGTGGGTGCTAAAATCACTGTGGTCGCTGAGGGCGTCATGCCAGGGCTGGGTGAGCCAGTATTTGATCGTCTTGATGCGGATTTAGCCCATGCGTTAATGAGCATTAATGCGGTTAAAGGTGTTGAGATCGGTGCTGGCTTTGACTCAGTAGCACAGCGCGGCACCGAGCACCGCGATGAGTTGACTCCTGAAGGCTTTACCTCAAATCATGCCGGCGGTGTGTTGGGTGGTATTTCTTCCGGCCAGCCGATTATTGCGCATTTAGCTTTAAAGCCCACTTCAAGCATTACCACCTCAGGTCGCTCGATTAATATGAGCGGTGAGCCAGTGGATATGATCACTAAAGGTCGTCATGACCCTTGTGTCGGTATTCGCGCTACGCCCATTGCTGAAGCCATGATGGCGATTGTCTTGATGGATCACTTACTGCGTCATCGCGGGCAAAACGCTGATGTTAGAGTCAGCACACCTGTACTTGCACAACTATAAATTTCAGCGCAACTGCATAGGGCTTATCACTTTAAGTCCTATGCTGAGATGCATTGCATGACAAACACTGCGTTGCCGTATTGGCGTCTATCTGGTTTTTACTTTTTTTACTTTGCACTGCTGGGTGCTACAGCGCCTTTTCTGGCGTTGTATTTTGACCATTTAGGTTTTTCTGCTGCACGTATTGGTGAGTTAATTGCCATTCCCATGCTGATGCGTTGCCTTGCGCCTAATTTATGGGCTTGGTTAGCCGATCGCACTCAACAACGCTTAGCTATTGTGCGCTTTGGTGCCATCTGTACTTTGCTCTCATTTGCGCTGATCTTTTTAGGTCAAAGTTTTGCTTGGCTGGCTTTGATTATGGTGCTGCATGCTTTTTTCTGGCATGCGATTTTGGCGCAATTTGAAGTCATTACTTTAGCGCACCTAGGCGAGCGCAGTGAACGTTACAGCCAACTACGGCTATGGGGTTCAGTGGGCTTTATGCTGGTTGTGGTCGGCTTTGGTTATCTATTTGATCGGGTGGGGCTAGAGTATTACCCTTGGGCTATTCTGGCAGTGATGAGTGGTATTATCCTCAGTAGTTTTTGGGTGCCAGCCCAGCCGGTAACGCTTAATGTTAAAGCCGATTTACCGCAAGCAGTCACGCATGAGTCACGAATAACTTCGATGTGGCCAATTGTGATATTTTTGGCCAGCGTCACCTTAATGCAGCTCTCCCACGGTCCGTACTATACTTTTCTAACGCTGCATTTAATTGATTTAAATTACTCACGTACGGTAATTGGCTGGCTGTGGGCATTGGGTGTATTGGCCGAAATTGGCTTGTTTGTCATCATGCCTTGGATGCTCAGGCGAGTGCGTTTAAAACGTATTATTTTGATCAGTCTAGTGCTGGCTGCCTTGCGTTGGTGGTTACTGGGTTTTTATGCCGATACCTTAATGGTTTTGTTGTTTGTGCAAATATTGCATGCGGCGACTTTTGGTAGCTTTCATGCTGCCAGCATCCACTTTGTACAGCGCTATTTTGCTGCCCATAAACAAGGGCAGGGGCAGGGCTTGTATGTGTCGTTTTCTGGGGTAGGGGGTGCGCTGGGTGCTTTATATGCCGGTTATACCTGGCAAGCATTTGGCGCGAGCCTAACCTTTGCCTTGGCCAGTGTGATTGCCGTTTTAGCCGCATTATTAGTAGTGTTGGGTTTACGTAGCATTGAACAGACTGAGTCTGCATTGAAGAAGGGATCATAAAGATGACATTTACTCGTGAACAACTGACTGAGCATATTATTCATGCTGGGCAGTTTTTGTATGCACGTGGTTGGTCGCCAGCCACCAGCAGCAATTATTCGGCACGCTTATCAGCCAACCAAGTATTGCTCACCGTTTCCGGCAAGCATAAAGGGCAGTTGGTTGCCGAGGATATTCTCGCTACTGATTTGCAGGCGCAAAGCCTTGAGCCGCATAAGAAACCTTCTGCAGAAGCTTTGCTGCATACACAGATTTATAACTGGCAGCCGGCGATTCAGGCGGTTTTACATACTCACTCGGTCAATGCCACAGTGTTGTCACGCATTGAATCTGCTGCAGCGATTGAGTTTACTGATTACGAGTTACAAAAAGCTTTTGCTGGTATTAGCAGTCATAAGCAGCCGTTGTTAGTGCCGATTTTTGATAATGATCAAGATATGCCGCGTTTAGCACAACAAGTGCAGCAGTGGCTTGATGCTCATCCAGATTGCCCTGGGTACTTAATTCGCGGGCATGGTTTGTATACTTGGGGCGCATCAATGCAAGAGGCTTTGCGCCATATTGAAGCTTTTGAGTTTTTGCTTGAGTGCGAGTTAAAAGTGCGTGCGTGTACTGCGCCTTGAGTGCTGAAGTGTTTTTAATTGAATTTGTATAGGAAATAACAAGCGATGAGTCAGCTGTTTGTATACCACACCAGCATGCCTAAGCAGGCGCTGAAGGTTTTAAACCATTTAGAAGATATCACCAGCACCTTGAACCAGGTTGGTATACGTTTTGAGCATTGGCAGGCTCATCAATCTATTACCGCCCAATCATCCAATGATGAAGTGATCGCGGCCTATGCTGATGATATTGCGCGTTTAAAAGCTGAAGGCGGCTATGTGGCTGTTGATGTGATTAGTCTTGATGACAAGCATCCGCAAAAAGATGAGTTGCGTGCGAAGTTTTTAGATGAGCACACACACAGTGAAGATGAAGTGCGCTTTTTTGTGTCAGGTCGCGGTTTATTCAGTTTGCATATTGATGAACATATTTACGCGGTTTTGTGTGAAAAAGGCTCGTTGATTAGCGTTCCAGCCGGCACTAAGCATTGGTTTGATATGGGGGAGCACCCACGCTTTACTGCGCTACGTTTATTTAATAACCCGCAAGGTTGGGTGGCTGAGTTTACGGGCGATAAGATTGCGCAAGCCTATCCAACTCTGGATGACCTGTTATGAGTGTTAAAGCCATTCTGACCGATATCGAAGGCACCACCAGCTCGATTGCCTTTGTCTTTGAAGTGTTATTTCCCTACGCTCAGCAACACTTACCAGCCTATGTACGTGCTTGTGCAGCAGATAATCCGCAGGCAGCAGTCTTGCAGGCTGTGCGTGATGAGGCAGGTGAGCCTGAGGCAGATGCCGAGCGGGTGATCAGTATCTTGGCGCAATGGATGCATGATGACGTCAAAGCGACCTCGCTCAAGACGTTACAGGGCTTGGTATGGCAAGCAGGTTATGCCAGCGGTGAGATTAAAGGGCATGTTTATGCTGATGCTGTAGCAGCGTTACAGGCTTGGCACCAACAAGGTTATGCTTTGTATGTGTATTCATCAGGTTCGATTCAAGCGCAAAAATTGATTTTTGGCTGCTCGGTTGCTGGGGATTTAACGCCTATGTTTAGTGGTTATTTTGACACGACCTCTGGACACAAGCGCGAGCGCGAATCGTATGCATGTATTGCTCAAGCGATCAATTTGCCTGCAGCACAGATTTTATTTTTATCCGATGTTGTAGAAGAATTGGATGCCGCAGCAGCCAGTGGTATGCAAACCTGTGGTTTGGCTCGAGAGTTGGGTGCACAGCCTTTATGCGGCCATATCACGGTCGATAGCTTTGCAAAGATTGATCCTGCAGCTTTTTAAATGCTATGGATTGCGTCAGAGATTACAGCCGCGCACTATAATAATTTACCCGACTGCTTTACTGGGTCTTTCTTCGTAAGGGCTTATTAGCGTACACTGTAACTATGATTGCGAGGAGTGACTATGAGCACAATTAATATTACAGAAGCTGCACAAACCTATTTAAGCGAGTTACTGGCCAGCCAAAATGTGCCAGGTATTGGTATTCGTGTTTTTATTACTCAGCCGGGCACGACCTACGCTGAAACTTGCATTGCTTATTGCAAGCCCGAAGAGCAGAAGGCTGAAGACACGCCTTTAGTGCTACCACTGTTTACAGCGTGGATTGATGCGCTGAGCGAGCCGTATCTTGAAGATGCTGTAGTGGATTACGCTACTGACCGCATGGGTGGCCAGCTGACGATTAAAGCGCCTAATGCTAAAGTGCCGATGATCAGTGCAGACAGCCCTTTATCTGAGCGCGTAAATTATTATTTGCAAACTGAGATCAACCCAGGTCTTGCCAGTCACGGCGGTGAAGTCAGCCTGATTGATATTGATAACGGCGTTTTAATCTTAAAGTTTGGTGGTGGTTGCCAAGGTTGTGGTCAAGCGGACTACACTTTGAAAGAAGGCATCGAGAAA
The DNA here is from genome assembly GCA_035271385.1 of Thiopseudomonas sp. GTDB lineage: Bacteria > Pseudomonadota > Gammaproteobacteria > Pseudomonadales > Pseudomonadaceae > Denitrificimonas. Next base: position 8,156 of record DATERP010000063.1, read on the forward strand.
ACCTTAATGGCCCGTATTCCTGAAGTTAAAGGCGTGCGTGATGTGACAGACCACAGTATTACTGAAAACGCATATTATTAATCTAAACGCTGGGGCAGGGGACTTTAGTCAAATAGCTCAAGTCAGCGCAAACTTATATTATAGTTCGTGCAAAACAAGCTTGAACATTACCCTGCTAAAGCTTTGCAGCGTGTTATAAACACGCACACTGTTGAGTTGGACGATCCTAGCTTAAGCAGTTCTTTTATACTCAGTGTCTGATATTTTATATATCAAGACCTAAATTAACCGGTGGCAGCCACAAGCTGTTACCGGTTTTTTTGTTATGAAAGCTGACTAATTTCAGATTCTTGTCCTAATTCGTAAGTTGACCCTGTTCAAACTTAAGTAAGCATGCTAAAAACTCATAGATGCTTGATAAGAAAGGGAAAATAATGAATAAGTCCGAATTAATCGAGCGTATCGTTGACCAGCAACAAGAGCTCTCGGTGCGTGATGTTGAGTTGGCTGTAAAAACGATGCTGGAGCATATGACGCAAGTATTGGCTGCTGGGGATCGTATTGAAATTCGTGGCTTTGGTAGTTTTTCTGTAAATTACCGTGCGCCGCGTATGGGTCGTAACCCTAAAACGGGCGAAGCTGTTGAGTTGCACGGTAAATACGTACCTCACTTTAAACCTGGGAAAGAGTTGCGTGACCGGGTCAATGATGAGTAATGTACTATTTAATGATGTGCCTGATGACAGAGGATTTTTATGCGAAATTTTAAGCGCCTATTGATTGTTATAATTGCCTTAGTGCTAGCAGCTAGTGTGATATTTTTTACCTTAGAGAATCGCACCCCCACGCAACTGGTGTTTTTTGGTTGGCAAACACCTGAATTACCAACAGCATTGTTTGTGATGAGTGCTTTTATTATTGGATTGATTTTAGGGCCGCTGACCACTTGGTGGCCACAGCAGCGTTTACGTATGCGCTACAATAAGCAGGCCAAGCAACTTAAAGCCTGTGAGCAGCGTCTAGCGCAGTTACAAGGTGATGTGGATAGCGCTGAGCCGCAAGCTGAAGTCGCGCAGTTATCCAAAGCTGAATCATAAGCTCATCTAAACCAACGCTGCAGCTGTGTGCTGTCAGCGCTGGTATGTGCTAGATAGGGCTGGAGCGTCCGGTCATTTCACGAGCCATCTCGGTGGCGTAGCTGTCAGTCATGCCACCAATAAAGTCGATAATGCGCATAAAGGATGTATAGAGCGTCCAATCTGGCTGTGGTGCTGCTTGCCCGAGCAAGTCAAAGATACGACGGTTTTTAAATGACAGTGTGCCGTGCCTATGCTGCTCAAGCGCTGCACCACAAAAAGCATTCAGCAATATTTCAAGTGTGGTGTATGCGCCAATTTCATGCAGAGTTTTCCGCTTATCTTGGAAGATTTTCTCGCGCGCTAATGCTTTAGCGCTGAGCACGCAGGTCTGAGCAGGTCCGTTCATATGCGCGACTAAGTCACCTTCTAGCGTGCCAGCCATTAAAGCAGGAAGCTGGTCAACAAAAGCTTGTGCTGCGGCATTGGTTAAATGCTCAATTGCTTTACCGCGTAAAATAGCCAGTTTGCGCCGACGTGAGTCGTTCGGGCCAAGTAAGCGATAGGTTTCTGGCAAGTCATCGCCGACCAAGCCCAGCAATAAGGCTTCGACTTCAGCATAGTCGAGCAAGTCCATCTCAATGCCATCTTCAAGATCAATCAAGCCATAGCAAATATCATCAGCCGCTTCGACTAAATACACTAAAGGGTGGCGCGCCCAGTGCTCATCATCCAGTTTTGGAATGCCTAATTTTTCGGCAATTTGCTCCAGCAAGGGCAATTCATTTTGGTAGCTGCCAAACTTATGCTTTTTATAGCCTTGAGCGCTGGCATGCTTGGAGCTCCAAGGGTACTTGGTAAAAGCACCTAAGGTTGCATAGGTGAGGCGCATACCACCGTCAAATTGATGGTATTCAAGCTGCGTGAGTACACGAAAACCTTGGGCATTACCTTCGAAATTTAAAAAGTCAGCACGCTCAGCATCACTCATATCGTCCAGCCAGCCATTGCGTGCGGCTTGGTGGAACCAATGGCGAATGGCATCTTCGCCTGAGTGACCAAAAGGTGGGTTACCAATATCGTGGGCAAGGCAGGCTGATTGCACAATCATTCCCAGATCACTGGGCTCGCACCATTGTGGCAGGTCAGGGCGGATCATTTCCGCCACACGCATGGCTAAGGAACGGCCTACACAACTGACCTCAAGTGAGTGGGTGAGGCGCGTATGGATATGGTCGTTACTGGAGACAGGGTGAACTTGAGTTTTGCGACCTAAGCGTCGAAAGGCGCCAGAAAAAATAATGCGGTCATGGTCTTTGTGAAACGGGCTACGGCCGAGTTCTTCAGAGCTGTGTGAGGTTTTGCCTAAGCGCTCACGGTTTAAGAGTTGATGCCAATCCATTGCAGGCCCTCAATTGATATATTACAGACGCCTCTAGAGGCTAGAGGTGCCTATTGGAGTGGTCAGACTTAACAGAGGTGTCTGTTTCGCTGTGTGATTTGCCCATCAGTAAGGGTAGTAAACTAACGGCAATACGCATCATGGGTAATAGACTGCTCACGGAGTTTTTTTTGCGTGCAATAAAAAAGCTAGCTAAGCCCACGCCAGCAACAGCGAGTATTGGGTTAGCACCGCTTAAAAAGCGCTGCTTGTAGCCGCGTAGTTTATCGACAGGCTCCAATAGCAAGAGACCTTCATGGCGGATTTTTTGGCGATTGAGTTCAAGACGCATCTGAATCAATTGCTTGCGTAGAGCGATGGGATCGTTATTGTGTGGTTGCGTCATGGTAAGAGCTGCTCCTTAGTCTTTTTAAGTTCCTGTAAGGAAGCACTGAAAGGCGCGTGCATTATATTCTGCGCTGTTCTCATGCGCCAAAAGCATAACCCACCAGCAATAGCGTAAAAGGCTGACATACCAATCAATAGCAGATGCTCATAAGTATCCCAAAACAAAACAATCAATAATGCATTGAGTAGTAAAAACAGCATAAAACCACACGCAGCGATCAAGCCGAGCCAGATCAATTGTTGGGTACTGTGCTGTTTTTGTTCCTGCAACTCTAGTGCGAACAGTTCGGCATGATTACTGATTAAATCAAGACTCGCAGCGCCTAAGCGCCGCGAGGTATCTACAAATTTATGCTCTGACATCGGTTAGCGCCTAGACACTAATAAACCTAAGAGAAAGCCTACGCCAGCACCAATGGCTAACGATTGCAGCGGATGCTCGCGCACATATTCTTCGCTGCTATTAAGGGCTTCTTTACCGCGTTCAAGCAATGCTTGCTCGGTTGAGCCCAGTGCTTGACGTGCACGCTGTAGGCTGGTGTTGATTTGTCCGCGTAGCTCTTCGGCTTTATCGCCGGTGAGTTCTACAGAGTGCTGTAAGAGTTGTTCAGTATCAGATACCAAAGCTTTGAATTCTGCTAAGAGCTGCTGATTATTGTCTTGTGTATTTTTTTTAGCCATGACAAATGTACTCCATAAATAAACTCAGGGTTTGCACAACGTTAGAGCTAATGTAGCGGCAACTGGTTCACTTTGAAACAGACTATATTTAAAATAAAAATAAACCCGCCTTGTGAGCGGGTTTATAAGACAGATTGGCAGCTTACATTAGTGGAATTGTGTAGCTGACGATCAGACGGTTTTCATCAACTTTACCCACGCTGATATCAGAGCGGACAGTTGAGTTGCGCCATTTAACGCCAAGATTTTTCAGTGGACCTTCTTGGAATACATAACCGATATCGGTATCGCGCTCCCACTCGCTACCGCGAGACACATTTTTACCCATATAGATGTTGCTACCTTTAACGTAGCGAGTCATTAGGTTCAGGCCTGGGATACCAAGGCCAGCGAAGTTATAGTCGTAGCGGGCTTGCCAGGATTTTTCATCGGTTGCGGCAAAGTCACGTACTTGTACGTAGTTGGTTAAGAATGGGTCAACCAGTTCGATGTAAGCGTATCCAGTGTCGCCTGACATTTTCTGATAACCCAGACCGAAGCTGTTGTAGCCCAGCTTGTAGGTCAGCATGCTTGAGAATGCATTGTTATCGATACCGCTTTTGCCATCTTCAGTAGTTTTTGCGTAGCGTACATCAGCTTTTAATGACTGATCTTCAGCTAGTTGCAGAGTGTATACACCGTTGAGGATGTGCTGCTTGTACTCGTCTTGGAAGTTTGCATAATGGTATGCAGTGGTTAACCCGGTATCGCCCCAAGTGTAGCTTGCACCAGCAAAGTCAAACTTACTCGTCTCTGTGTTGTGCGCGCGTGTTGTTCTGTTCTTGCTTTTGTTTCTAGCGACGCGTTTATCTTGGCTGCCAGAGAAACTATTTAAGATGATCGGTGCATTATCAGTCGAGTTGCGCTGATTCATGCGTCCTAAACGGCCTGCATCAAAAGTTAAGTTTTCAATTTCTTGGCTGTTGATATGCACACCAGTAAAGGTTTGCGGAATCAAGCGACCGTCACCAGAAGATACAGTTGGCAGTTTTGGCATCAAAGTGCCGGCTTTCAAGGTGCTCTGTGATAAGCGTGCTTTAAATGTTGCGCCAAGCTCGCCATAACTATCTGGAACTCCGCCTTTGTCTTTGCCTTTGCTGTTTGACTCTCTCGGGAGTAGTAAGCCGGTGCCAGCAGTGCCACGGCCAGAATCAAGTTTAAAACCGGTGAAGCCATAAGCATCAACACCGACACCTACTGTACCCTCAGTAAAGCCCGACTCGTAGCGCAGTAAGAAGCCTTGTGCCCATTCCTCGGCTTTAGATTGACGAGCTTGGCCTACTTGATACTTTCCAGCTTGGTTTGTTGGGTTATTTATAGACTTATGCTTTTGATCGTCGTGGCGAAAATCACGATTCATATAAAAGTTGCGCAGTTCTAAGCTGGCTTTGCTGTCTTCAATAAAAGCAGCTTGAGCCATCATGGGGATACTGAGCGCAACAGCTAGCGTTCCTACGCTGATTGAGCGTGCTAACAGACTTATTTTCATTGTTGTAGTTCTCCGGAATGCGGATAGTCGATCGAATTATTAGTATTGTGACGCTCGCACTAAACCACGACTGTGACTTCTGGGTCATTTAGACATTGGTCGACAAAATGCCAAAGAGTAAACTACGAAGCTGCGAAGTATGCGTAGCCTTTGTTGGTGTTCAGCGTCACAAACTGTCGCAGTAACATGGCACACTATCGAAAATTTACACAGGACGTATCTATGTCAGCCGCACACGCCTTACAGCCCGGGTTTATCGTTGCCCACAGTAACCATTTAGAAGAGTTGCGCGAGTTAGTGGTGCAGTGGACTAAAATTAATCCGCTGCAGGCTCTCGAAAATGAACATATCTTGGTGCAAAGTAACGGTATTGCTCAATGGCTCAAGCTGGCCTTGGCGGCTGATGATGGTTGTGGCATTGCTGCAGGGTTACAGATTGGTTTACCCGCGCGCTTTTTATGGCAAATTTATCGCCAAGTGCTGGGTACCGACACCATCGCTAAAAGCTCGCCCTTTGATAAAGCACCACTGACTTGGCGTTTAATGCGCATTTTGCCGCGCGTGGTTGAGCAGCCGGTATTTGCGCCTTTGCAACATTTTTTAGGCGATGACCCCGACTTGCGCAAGCGCTACCAGCTGTCTGAGCGTTTGGCTGACTTGTATGATCAATACCAAGTGTATCGCAGCGATTGGCTGCAAGATTGGGCGCAAGGCCATGACCAGTTGCGCCAAGTGGAAGGCCAGCCGCAGGTCAGTGATGAGAAAGTTCAAGCTCGTGAGCCGACCGTGGCTTGGCAAGCTGAGTTGTGGCGGCTATTGATTGACGATATTGGTGAAGAAGCTATTCATAGCAGTCGTGCTGCAGTGCATCCGCGCTTTATTGCAGCAATGCAAGCGCTAGAGACTGCGCCAGCCGGCTTACCACGACGCATTATTATCTTTGGTATTTCTTCTTTGCCAGCGCAAATGGTCGATGCGTTAGCGGCCATCAGTCGTTTTAGTCAGGTGATGCTCTGTGTGCATAATCCCTGTCAGTTTCACTGGGCGGATATTGTTGAAGACAAACAATTACTGCGCCATGAATACCGCCGTCAAAGCCGTAAAGAGGGCTTTCCTGAGGTGTTATCCATTGAGCAACTGCACCAATTTGCTCACCCATTATTAGCCGCATGGGGTAAGCAGGGCCGCGACTACATTAGTCTGCTTGACCGGCACGATGAACTGGATACTTATCAAACCCAGTTTAAGACGCATGGCCAGCGTGTGGATATTTTTGAAGATGGCAAAACCGCTACAGTGCTAGAGCAATTGCACAACGATATACTGCACTTGCGTCCTGTGGCTGACACGCAAGCGACATGGCCTGCGGTGAATCCAGACACCGACCAATCGCTACGCTTTCATATTGCCCACAGTGCCCAGCGTGAAGTGGAAGTGCTACATGACCAACTTTTAGCGCATTTTAATGCTGATCCGAGCTTAAAACCGCGCGATATCATTGTCATGGTGCCGGATATCAACAGCTATGCGCCGCACATTCAGGCGGTATTTTCTCAGTATGCCCGTGATGATCTGCGTTATATCCCCTTTACCTTGTCAGACCAAGCCGAGCAAAGCACAGAGCCGTTATTGATTGCTTTGCACGAATTACTGCGCTTACCTGAATCGCGTTTAACCGTTGCTGACATTATGAGCTTGCTGGATGTGCCAGCGGTGCGTGCTCGTTTCGCCATTCATGAAGAGCATTTGCCCATCTTACAGCGCTGGTTAACCGGTGCCGGAGTGCGCTGGGGTTTGAATGCTAAACACCGTGAAGGCTTTTCTTTACCGCAAGGCTTGGCGCAAAACACCTGGGATTTTGGCCTGCAGCGTATGTTGCTGGGTTACGCCATGGGCGACAGCGAGGCGTATGCCGGTATTCAGCCCTATGACGAAGTGGGTGGCTTAGATGCTGCGCTGATTGGTCCTATCTCTCATTTCCTAGATGCTTTGCAAGAGTTGCATACCGAGCTCAGTCGCATGCAGTCCTTTGCACAGTGGCGTACGGTATTTCTGAATGTACTGGAGCAGTTTTTCTTCGTCGAAGAGGATAACGATCTGCTCTTAGTGCAGCGTTTGCGCGCCGGCTGTGAGCAGTGGCATCAGTTGTGTATTGATGCGCAACTGGATGAGGCGCTCACCTTAGCTGTGGCTCGTGAGGCGTGGTTGACTAACGTCGATTCTGACCATCTCAGTCAGCGCTTTTTGGCCGGTTCAGTGAATTTTTGTACCTTGATGCCGATGCGCGCGATTCCATTTCGCATGGTGTGCTTATTAGGCATGAATGACGGTGATTATCCGCGCGTGCAAGCGCCGCTGGACTTTGACCTGATGGGCAGTGATTATCGCCCCGGCGACCGTTCACGACGTGAAGATGACCGCTATTTACTCTTAGAAGCCTTACTGTCTGCCCGTGAGAAACTGTATATCAGTTGGATTGGCCGTAGTGTGCGTGATAATACCGAGCGACCTCCTTCAGTTTTGGTCGCGCAGTTGCGTGACCACCTCAGTAACGGCTGGCACTTAGCCGATAAGCAGCCCTTGCTGGATGCGTTAACCACAGTGCATCCCTTGCAACCCTTCAGTCAGCATTACTTTGCTGATAACGGCGCCCAGAGTGATTTATTTACCTATGCGCATGAGTGGTCGGTGTTACATCAGGCGCCAACAACAGTTGCGACAGGGCGCTTAACAGATTTCGTTGCTGAAAATGCGATGAGCCCTGAGTTGCTGCAACGCTTTTTGCGTGATCCGGTTAAGTTTTTTTTCAATGAGCGCCTCAAGGTGCACTTAGACCCGATTGAGTTGGATGTCTTTGAAGACGAGCCCTTTGCTCTGGATGGCTTGCAGCGCTATAGCTTGCAAGCAGAGCTGCTCAGCGCCGGTCAACATGCCGCACTGGATGCTGATTTAACTGCGGTGCTGGAGCAACACAGTGAAAAACTTCAGCGCAGCGGAGCCTTACCCATGTGTGCCTTTGGCGAACAATTGCGCAGTGAGTTGATTGAGCCGTTATTGGCGCAATTAGCGCATTATCGTCAGCTGTGTGCCATTTGGTCGCATGAAGAAGACGCCCCGCGCCTGATTGATATCAAGCATAACAAG
>DATERP010000064.1:0-10044 GCA_035271385.1 Thiopseudomonas sp.
AAAAGCATTCCTGAGCGCAGTGATCTGTCAGCCGACATCAACGAAAGCCTGATTGTCGAGCTCTACTCCAAGTAAGGGCTAGAAAATAGGTGTATCCATGCAGATTTCGGTAAATGAGTTCCTGACCCCTCGTCAAATTAACGTTGACATGGTCAGTCCGACCCGCGCCAAAATCACACTTGAGCCTCTCGAGCGTGGTTTTGGACATACTTTGGGCAACGCGCTACGGCGTATACTGTTGTCTTCAATGCCTGGCTGTGCAGTTGTCGAAGTAGAAATCGACGGCGTATTGCACGAGTACAGCGCTATTGAAGGGGTTCAGGAGGATGTCATTGAGATCCTTTTGAACCTGAAAGGCCTTGCAGTGATTATGCACGGTCGTGACGAAGCCACGTTAACTCTAAGCAAAAAAGGGCCGGGCGTGGTGACTGCTGCCGATATTAAGCTGGATCATGATGTGGAAATCGTCAATGGCGACCACGTGATTGCCAATCTGGCTGACAAGGGCGCATTGAATATGAAGCTACGTATTGCACGTGGCCGTGGCTATGAATCAGCTGACTCTCGTTTTAGCGACGAAGATGAAAGCCGTAGCATCGGTCGTTTGCAAATCGACGCTCTATTCAGCCCTGTTCGCCGTGTAGCTTACGTGGTGGAAAACGCCCGTGTTGAGCAGCGTACTAACTTGGACAAACTGATCATTGATCTCGAAACCAATGGCACGCTTGACCCTGAAGAAGCGATTCGTCGCAGTGCAACAATTCTGCAGCATCAGCTCGCAGCTTTTGTTGATCTTCAAGGTGAGACGCAAGTTGTTGAAGAGAAGCCGGAAGATGAGATTGATCCAATCTTATTACGTCCGGTCGATGATTTAGAGTTGACTGTGCGTTCGGCTAACTGCCTCAAAGCAGAAAGCATCTACTACATTGGTGATCTGATTCAGCGCACCGAAGTAGAGTTGCTGAAAACGCCGAACTTGGGTAAAAAATCCCTGACTGAAATCAAGGATGTTTTAGCCTCGCGTGGTCTGTCCCTCGGTATGCGCCTTGATAACTGGCCGCCGGCAAGTTTGAAGAAAGACGATAAGGCTACGGCCTGATCGCCATTTATCACCGAACCGAAGAGTTTGGTAAGGAATTAAATCATGCGTCATCGTAAAAGTGGCCGTCACCTAAGCCGTACCAGCGCCCACCGCAAGGCTATGTTTCAAAACATGGCAGTGTCGCTGTTCGAGCATGAACTGATTAAAACGACTTTGCCTAAAGCCAAAGAACTGCGTCGCGTAGCCGAGCCGTTAATTACTTTAGCTAAAGAAGATAGCGTTGCTAACCGTCGTTTAGCATTTGACCGTACTCGCTCGAAAGCAGCAGTTGGTAAATTGTCTAATGATTTAGGTAAGCGTTATGCAACTCGTCAAGGCGGATATCTGCGCATTTTAAAATGCGGCTTCCGTGCTGGCGATAACGCTCCTATGGCTTATGTTGAACTGGTTGACCGTCCGGTTGCTGGTGAAGTAGAAGTCGCAGAGTAAGCAGTATTGCAGTTCAAGAAAAACCGAGCCTAGCGCTCGGTTTTTTTATGCCTAGGATTTTATCATTCAATAGCGGATTGACTCTCACTGATACTGACAAAATTGTTTTAGCTTGTTTTAGCTTTTTTTGTTACTCTGCTGTTAAACCAAAATGAATAAGCTAAGCAGGAGCAAGAGCATGAGTGATAAACCTAAATTAACCTCGGTATCAGGATGCCCAATCGCTAACAACCAAGACAGCTTAACAGCCGGTCCGCGTGGGCCGATGTTGCTACAAGATGTTTGGTATCTTGAAAAAATGGCGCATTTTGATCGTGAAGTCATTCCTGAACGCCGTATGCACGCTAAAGGCTCGGGTGCTTTCGGTCGCTTTACTGTGACTCATGATATTACTCAGTACAGCAAAGCTATGATCTTCTCTGAGATTGGCAAGCAAACCGATATGTTTGTGCGCTTCTCTACGGTGGCGGGTGAGCGCGGTGCTGCGGATGCTGAACGTGATATCCGTGGTTTTGCGATGCGTTTTTATACAGAACAAGGTAACTGGGATTTAGTCGGTAATAACACACCAGTGTTTTTCTTTCGTGATCCGCTGAAATTTCCTGATTTAAACCATGCGGTGAAGCGTGATCCGCGCACTAATATGCGCAGTGCGACTAACAATTGGGATTTTTGGACCGGGTTGCCTGAGGCCTTACACCAAGTCACGATTGTGATGAGTGATCGCGGCATTCCTGCTTCTTATCGTCATATGCATGGTTTTGGCTCACACACCTTTAGTTTTATTAATGCTGACAATGAGCGCTATTGGGTTAAGTTTCATTTTAAAACTCAGCAAGGTATTAAAAATCTAACTGACCAAGAAGCTGCTGAACTGGTAGGGAAGGATCGCGAGAGTTCGCAACGTGATCTGTATGAAGCGATTGAAGGGGGTGATTTCCCGCGCTGGACCATGTATGTGCAAGTCATGCCTGAAGCCGATGCGGCAACAGTGCCTTATCATCCTTTTGATTTAACTAAAGTCTGGCCTAAGGCTGATTATCCGCTGATTGAAGTGGGTGAGTTTGAGCTGAATAAAAATCCAGAGAACTATTTTGCTGACGTGGAGCAGGCGGCCTTTAACCCAGCGCATATTGTGCCGGGTATTGGTTTTTCACCTGACCGCATGCTGCAAGGTCGATTATTCTCCTATGGTGATGCGCAGCGTTACCGCTTAGGGGTAAACCACTCGCAGATCCCGGTGAATACACCACGCTGCCCATACCACAGCTATCACCGTGATGGTGCGATGCGCGTGGATGGTAACCAAGGTAGTCGTTTGCACTACGAGCCTAATAGCTATGGTGAGTGGCAAGAGCAGCCAGACTTCTCTGAGCCGCCTTTAGCGCTTGAGGGTGCCGCGGATCGTTTTGATTATTGGGAAACTGAGCCAGACTATTTTACTCAGCCAGGTAATTTATTCCGTCTGATGAGCCCAGCGCAGCAACAGGTGCTCTTTGATAATACTGCGCGCAACATGAACGGCGTGCCAGATGAGATCAAGATGAAACACATTTGCCACTGCATGCAGGCTGATCCTGCGTACGGCCAAGGCGTGGCGAAAGCATTAGGCATTGATCTGCCTAAGTAACTCGATCCATGACGCCCTGAGCAGCACACAAGCCTCTTAATTGAGGCTTGTGTGCTTTAGTGCTTAGAGTTTTTCTTTAAGAAAGCGGCCGGTATGTGAAAGACTATTTTCAGCTACCTGTTCTGGTGTACCAGTGGCGATAATCTCCCCGCCACCTGATCCACCTTCTGGGCCCAGATCGATAATCCAGTCTGCAGTTTTAATCACATCCAAATTATGCTCAATCACCACCACGGTATTGCCGCGATCACGCAGGCGGTGCAGAACATCGAGCAATTGCTGAATATCAGCGAAGTGCAAACCTGTGGTCGGCTCATCGAGGATATACAGGGTTTGGCCGGTATCACGCTTAGACAGTTCGCGCGATAGCTTAACCCGCTGCGCCTCGCCGCCTGAGAGTGTGGTAGCGCTTTGTCCAAGGCGAATATAGGATAGCCCCACATCAATCAATGTCTGCAGCTTACGCGCCAGTGCAGGTACCGGATCAAAGAAGGTGCGCGCCTCTTCAATGGTCATGTCGAGCACTTCATGGATATTTTTACCTTTGTAACGAATATCTAAGGTTTCGCGGTTATAGCGCTTACTTTTGCAAGTATCGCAAGCGACATAGATATCGGCTAAGAAGTGCATCTCAACCTTAATCACGCCATCACCCTGACAAGCTTCACAGCGCCCGCCTTTGACGTTAAAGGAGAAGCGTCCAGGGCTATAGCCGCGTGCGCGCGATTCGGCGACTCCAGAGAACAGTTCACGAATTGGCGTAAAAATACCCGTGTAAGTCGCAGGATTAGAGCGCGGGGTGCGACCAATGGGGCTCTGATCAATATCCACGACTTTATCTAGCAGTTCCACACCTTCAATAGAATCGTAAGCAGCCACTTCCAAGGTGGTTGCACCATTGAGTGCAGTGGCCATCAGTGGATACAGGGTGTTATTAATCAGTGTGGATTTGCCAGAGCCAGATACTCCTGTCACGCAGGTGAGTAGACCCAGAGGGATCTCCAAATCAACGTTTTGTAGGTTATTCCCTTTGGCACCGTATAAACGTAGCATTTTCTCGGGATTAACCACTGTACGTTGCTCTGGGTAAGTGATCTGCACTGCGCCAGATAAGTATTGTCCGGTCAGGGAGTTGGGGTTGGCCATCACTTCGGCTGCGGTACCTTGCGCGACGATTTGACCGCCATGCACACCGGCACCCGGACCAATATCCACCACATAGTCGGCCATGCGAATCGCATCTTCATCGTGCTCAACCACAATCACGGTATTACCGATCTTGCGCAGATGATCCAGTGTCTTCAGTAAGCGCTCGTTATCACGCTGGTGTAGACCAATGGATGGCTCATCGAGGATATACATCACCCCAACTAAGCCTGCACCAATCTGGCTGGCCAGACGAATACGCTGGGCTTCACCGCCCGATAGCGTGTCAGCACTGCGGTTCAAGGTTAAATAGTTAAGTCCGACGTTAACTAGGAACTGTAAGCGCGCACTGATTTCTTTGAGAATTTTCTCGGCAATTTCACCGCGTTTGCCGGGCAGGCTGAGTACTGAGAAATACTCAAAGGCTTCGCCAATTGGCATTGAAGTAATAGTAGGTAAGGTGTTTTCGCCCACCCACACATGACGTGCTTCACGACGCAAGCGTGTGCCTGAACAATCTGGACATGCTTGGGTGCTCAGGTATTTCGCCAGTTCTTCACGTACGGTATTGGATTCAGTCTCGCGGTAACGGCGCTCTAAGTTAGGCACAATACCTTCAAAGGGGTGCGCGCGTTTAACGATATCGCCGCGGTCATTCAGATAACGAAACTCAACTTCAACTTTGCCCGTCCCGTAGAGAATTACGTGTTGGGTGTCTTGATCAAGTTCTTTAAAGGGTGTTTCTAGGCTGAAATCATATTGATCGGCTAAAGAGCTGAGCATTTGGAAGTAATACACGTTGCGTCGATCCCAGCCACGAATCGCGCCTTCAGCTAGAGTCAGCTCGCCATTGACCAAGCGCTTGATATCAAAAAACTGTTTAACGCCTAAGCCATCACAACTGGGACAAGCGCCGGCGGGATTATTAAAAGAAAACAGTTTAGGCTCTAATTCGCTAATGGCATGACCACAATGCGGGCAAGCAAAGCGGGCGGAAAAGACCATCTCTTCGCTGCCGTCATCATCCATCGATGCCACTAAAGCAATGCCGTCGGTGAGACGCAGCGCAGTTTCAAAGGATTCAGCTAGACGCTGGGCTAAGTCTTCACGCACTTTAAAGCGGTCCACTACCACATCAATTGAATGCTTCTTTTGCTTATCCAGCTTAGGTACATCATCGATTTCATACAGCGTGCCATTGACGCGGACACGGACAAAACCTTGGGCACGCATTTCCTCAAAAATAGAAATATGCTCACCTTTGCGCTCACGCACTACGGGTGCGAGCAACATCAGTTTAGTTTCAGCTTCGCGGCCGAGCACTAGGTCCACCATTTGGCTCACGGTTTGCGCCTCTAAAGGCACATGGTGATCAGGGCAGTGCGGTACACCCGCACGGGCATACAGCAGGCGCAAATAGTCATAAATTTCGGTGATGGTGCCCACAGTTGAGCGTGGGTTGTGCGATGTTGATTTTTGCTCAATAGAAATAGCTGGCGATAACCCTTCAATGGTATCGACATCAGGCTTTTCCATCATGGATAAGAATTGCCGCGCATAAGCTGATAAAGACTCAACATAGCGGCGTTGACCTTCGGCATAGAGCGTGTCGAAAGCCAGTGAAGATTTACCTGAACCTGATAGACCGGTGATCACGATCAGTTTGTTTCTAGGTAAGTCCAGATCAATATTTTTTAAATTATGGGTGCGAGCCCCACGAACTACGATGGTATCCACTGCATTCCCCGCGTTGCGCGCTTAAACAGATGAGTATACGGGCTATAGGGTTGCTGCGGCAAAGTCTTCTGCCTGATAGAATTGCGCCTCTATTTGGGGAGGTGTCATGCAGGATCATAATAGTGACGCAATGAACGCTCAAGAAAAGCGTGCGGCCAGTGGTTTATCCTTGGTATTTGCCTTTCGTATGCTGGGCATGTTTATGGTGCTGCCGGTTTTAGCCACCTACGGGCAAGACTTAATCGGGCAAACGCCTTTTTTACTTGGTGTAGCGATTGGTGCCTATGGTTTGACCCAGGCATTTTTGCAAATACCTTTTGGCATGCTGTCAGACCGCTTTGGACGTTTACCCATTATTTATTTGGGTTTATTGATTTTTGCTGCGGGTAGTGTGGTTGCCGGTATGTCAGATTCAGTCTGGGGCGTGATTGCTGGGCGCGTCTTGCAGGGTGCAGGAGCAATTTCTGCGGCAGTCATGGCGTTGTTATCTGACTTAACCCGTGAGCAGCATCGCACTAAAGCTATGGCGATGATTGGTATCAGCATCGGTATTTCTTTTGCTGTAGCCATGGTGGTCGGGCCTTTGGTGACGCGTGGTTTTGGTTTATCCGGTTTGTTTTGGTTTACTGCAGTCATGGCGCTGCTGGGAATGGTGATTATTGCGCTCACTGTGCCCAAGCCAACACAACAAGTGCAAACTCGAGAGTCAGGAGTGGCTAAAGCTGCTTTGGCGGCCACGCTAGGTAACCCCGCCTTGTTACGTTTGGACTTTGGCATTTTCGTTTTGCATGCGTTGTTAATGGCTAGCTTTATTGCGCTACCTTTAGCATTGGTTGAGCAGGGTAATTTGCCTAAAGAAGAGCATTGGTGGGTCTACCTGATCGCTTTATTTGTCGGCTTTTTTGCCATGCTGCCTTTTATTATCTACAGTGAAAAAAAGCGGCAGATGAAGCGTGTCTTTGTCGGTGCTGTCGCGGTATTAATGGCTACTGAGCTGTTTTTATGGCTGTTTGCCGATAATTTAACCTTGCTAGTGATAGGTACGTTGGCGTTTTTTACCGCCTTTAACTTTTTAGAAGCGTCTTTACCGTCGCTGATCAGTAAAGTTTCACCTGCTGGCGCAAAAGGTACCGCGATGGGTGTGTACTCCACCAGCCAGTTTTTAGGGGCTGCCTTGGGTGGCATGTTCGGTGGTTGGCTATTTACTATAGGGGGCGCGTCTTTGGTTTTTGCTGGATGTGCAGCACTAGCCGCCCTCTGGTTAATATTTGCTGCTAATATGCAAGAGCCGCCTTATGTAACCAGTGTGCGCTTGTCGGTAACCCCTGCAGCAATGCAAGACACGCAATGGCTTACCGCACTCAGTTCGCAAGCGGGTGTAATGGATGCTGTGCTGGTGGCAGAGGAAGCTGCTGTTTATGTGAAATTTGATACGCAAATAATAGATCGTGCATCTGTTGAAAGTTATCTATAAATAACTTGGCGTGCTGACCGTTTGGAGAAAAATATGGCTCGTGGAATTAACAAAGTAATCTTGATTGGTAATGTGGGCGGCGACCCAGAAACACGTTATTTACCCAATGGTAATGCGGTGACTAATCTGACATTGGCGACCAGTGATAGCTGGCGCGATAAGCAAACCGGTCAAATGCAAGAGCGTACTGAATGGCACCGTATTTCCTTCTTTGGCAAAATTGCTGAAATTGCGGGCCAGTATTTACGTAAAGGCTCAAAGGTTTATATCGAAGGTCGTTTGCAAACCCGTGAGTGGGAAAAAGATGGCGTGAAGCGCTATACCACGGAAATTATCGTGGATATGGGTGGCACAATGCAGATGCTCGACAGTCGTGGTGATAATGAGGGCGGTAATCGTCCGGCTCCAGCGCCACGTCAACAGCAGCCGCAACAGCAATATCAGCAGCAGCCACAACAATACCAGCAGCAACAACCAGCGCAGCAGCGTCCAGCACCAAGTGTGCAGCATGATGCGCAGCCAGCACCGGATTACGATAGCTTTGATGATGATATTCCGTTCTGATGTGCATCTTAAGTTGTGCTGTTAATAATGTATAAAAAAATACTGCGGGGCTGATATGCAATTACGCTTGGTTTTGCTGGGTGGTGGTAACGCGTTAGGAAAAGCTTTGGTGCGTTTAGGTGCTGAGGAAGATATTGCTTTTTTGGCGCCTAAACCAGAAAAAGGTGCTTGGGACGCGGCCAGCTTAACCAGTCTAATTGACGAAGTGCGTCCGGATGCAGTGATTAATCTTGCCTATTACTATGACTGGTTTCAGGCCGGTGCGGTGGATCCGGAGCACTTTGTGCCGCAGGAGCGTGCGGTTGAGCGTTTAGCGCAACTGTGTAAGCACTACGATTGTGTTTTGTTACAGCCTTCCAGCTACCGTGTATTTGATGGTGTGCGCGCTACGGCCTATAACGAAACCAGTGAGTGTCAGCCGCTGAGTCCACGTGGTAAAGCTTTAATGCGTATGGAGCAAAGCGTGCGAGCGCTGTGTTCCAAGCATATTTTACTGCGTGTGGGTTGGCTGTTGGATGACAGTCCTGATGGGATGTTGGGGCGGGTTTTACATCGTGCGCAAGATCATGAACTGTTAGAGATGGCAGACGACCGTCGTGGTAATCCAACGCCAGTTGAAGATGCTGCACGGGTGATTTTAGCTATTTTAAAACAGCTCGATTGCGCCGCACCTTTATGGGGCACTTACCATTATGGTGGGCAGGAAGCAGCGACGGCATTATCGGTGGCGCAAGCCATTTTAGCCGAAGCACAAGCCTGGCGACCGCAGCTCAGTGAAGAAGTCATACCGCGTGCGCATGCAAGCTTTGCTGATGCGGAGATTGAGCCGCAACATGGTGTGTTAGACAGTCGTAAGATTACCCATACCTTTGGTATTAAACCGCGAGCTTGGCGTACCGGTTTAGCTGATCTGCTGGATAGTTATTATCGAAATGTATAGTGGTTGTGGTCTAGCAGAGTAATGCGGCAAGTATCGTAAGTACTCAACAGTTATATTTTATCGTACACATAAAAACAGGCGCCTAGAGCGCCTGTTTTGCTTGCAGTTCTAAATCTTAGAACTTGTAGCCGAGACCAACCATGTACACCCAAGGTTTTACGTCTACGTTTACTTTAGCGCGGCCTAAAGTGTTATGGCTTGCATAAGCAGTTGTATCAATATCTATATAGCGAACTTGACCGTTAATCATAATATTGTCAGTTAGCATGTAGTCAGCGCCGACTTGTGCAGCTAAACCCCATGAGTTTTTGATATTTAAGCTGGTGAAATCTCTAGCACCATTATTTTTTGCAGAACTGCTCACTGATTCGTCAAAGAACCATGTGTAGTTGATACCTGCACCTACATAAGGTTGAAAAGCAGATTTGCTATCTAGAGGGTAGTACACAGCACTTAGGGTTGGTGGCAAATGCTTAAAGCTACCTAGTTTGCCATCAACGATGCCAGTACCTTTAATGCTTACATCGTGCTTAAAAGGTGTTGCTGCTAATAATTCAACGCCCCACTTGTCAGTCACCATATAAGCAAAGTTTAAACCGAGCTGCGTATCATTGTTGATTGACGCTTTACCACCTAAGTTACCCATTCCAGCTAAAGCGCCGCGGTCACCTTTAACGCCTGAAGTGTTTTCATGGGTTTGAACAGTCACAGCACCCGCACGCACGATAATATCGCCGGCTTGGTGGGCTTGAACAGCTGGTGCGGCAATAGCTAATGCCAGTACTG
Source organism: Thiopseudomonas sp. (assembly GCA_035271385.1). Taxonomy (GTDB): domain Bacteria; phylum Pseudomonadota; class Gammaproteobacteria; order Pseudomonadales; family Pseudomonadaceae; genus Denitrificimonas. The sequence continues at coordinate 9,809 of DATERP010000064.1, forward strand.
AAGAGGCAAGTATCGATGTGCGCATGATGTGCTCCATTGCGTAACTCATTAAATATATTGGTTGGCACTTATGTTACGCAATGGAACATTGAGCAGCTTGATACAGATCAACAAATGCCTGAGTGCTGTGTTTGCAACCTGATAAATCGAGCATTATTGGCTTTGCGCGAAAGACCCCGTACTTTTAGTGCGGGGATGGATAGCGTGGAAAGCGTAGCTTTCCCTTGGGTTTAACG
>DATERP010000065.1:0-6241 GCA_035271385.1 Thiopseudomonas sp.
CAATCAATACCTTGTGCAAGAGGCCGGCTCAGTACAAGAAGCACAAGAGCAACATGACATCAGCTCCTTTGACCTGATTATCAGTGACCTGCGCCTACCCGGTGCACCGGGCACTGAAATGATTAAACTGGCAGATCCACGGCCTGTCTTGATCATGACCAGCTATGCCAGCTTGCGCTCCGCCGTAGACTCCATGCGTTTAGGTGCGATTGACTATATTGCCAAGCCTTTTGACCATGATGAAATGCTGCAAACGGTGGCGCGTATTATTGCTGACCACCAGCAGTCCAATCACACTGCAGAACCAGACACTGATGATGAGCACTCAGATGCTGAGCAAGTCAATATTGATAACTCCGATATTGGCATCATTGGTAGCAGCGCGGCGATGCAAGCGCTGTACAGTAAAATTCGTAAAGTGGCACCGACTGACTCCAACGTCTTGATTCAAGGCGAGTCAGGTACAGGTAAAGAACTGGTAGCCCGCGCGCTACACAATTTATCCAACCGCGCTAAAGCACCAATGATTTCGGTGAACTGTGCTGCTATTCCAGAAACTCTGATTGAATCTGAGCTGTTTGGCCATGAGAAAGGCGCCTTTACCGGGGCAGTATCAGCGCGTACCGGCTTAGTTGAAGCAGCCCATGGCGGTACTTTATTTTTAGATGAAATTGGTGAACTGCCGCTCGAGGCGCAAGCGCGTTTATTGCGGGTCTTGCAAGAAGGTGAAATCCGCCGCGTCGGCTCAGTGCACTCACAAAAAGTTGATGTGCGCTTAGTGGCTGCCACTCACAGAGACTTAAAAGGCTTATCGCAAACCGGAGGCTTTCGTGAAGACTTGTATTACCGTCTACATGTCATTGCCTTAAAGTTGCCGGCGTTACGCGATCGTGAAAGTGATGTATTGGAAATTGCTGATATCTTACTTGAACGCCAGCGCCTACGTATGGGTAAAGAGCCCATGAGCTTTACTGAGCATGCCCGCCAAGCCCTGCAAAAATACACTTGGCCGGGCAACGTGCGCGAACTGGAAAACTCCTTAGAGCGCGCCGTGATTCTGTGTGAAGGCAACCAAGTCACCACCGAACTGATGGGCATTGATGTCGATTTGGCGGCTCAAACGACTGTAGCGCCAACACCACCCGCGCCAGCAGCCGTCATGGTCGCGCCAGCAGTTGAACCCGAGGCAGAGGTAGAGGCCGCTGCTAGCGAATTATCACTGGAAGACTATTTCCAGCATTTCGTACTCGAACATCAAGACCAGATGACCGAAACTGATTTAGCACGCAAACTTGGCATCAGCCGTAAATGCTTGTGGGAGCGCCGCCAGCGTTTTGGTATCCCGCGCCGTAAAGGCCCAAGCACCTCATAACACGACCGGGACCACAGGGAACGCCCATGAACCGTATTTTACAAGACCTCTCCATTATGCTGCGTGCCAACCTGTGGTTGGTACCGGTATTAGCTGCGCTAGTGGCGGCATTATTCTACTTTGTGGCCCCACCACCGCCCATGCACGCAACCATGAGCACCGGCGGCATGAATGGTGGCTACACGCAATTTGCCGAAAAACTGCGCGATGAATTAGCCAAAGAAGGCTTTGAGCTGAAACTGATCAACAGCAGCGGCTCACGAGAAAACACCCAGCGCTTACTAGACAAAAAAAGCGGTATCAATTTAGCACTGGTGCAAAGTGGCCAAGAGCTTGAACTCAATACTCAGCAACGTGAAAAGCTGATTAACCTCGGCGCAGTGTTTCAAGAACCCCTGTGGTTGTTTACCCGTAAAGACATCACCATTACAGCACTCAGTGATCTAGTGCCGTTACGCACCGCAGTGGGTAGCGCCAACGGTGGTACGCGCATGGTGGTTGACCCAATGCTCGCCGCTAACAAGATCGATAGCCGTCGCCTACCTGAGAACTGGCACTCATTTAGCGGCAAGAAAGCCCTCACAGCACTACTGGATGATCAGCTGGATGCGGCATTTTTCTTAGGCCCAGCCGAGGGCAGCTTAATCCAACAAGCCGCCAGCCACCCAGAACTGCAACTGGTGAGTTTTAATCAAGCAGCCGCCTATAAAGCGCGCTTACCTTTTATTACTCAACTGGACATCGGCCCTGGCTTGCTGAACTTGGCCACCAATCAGCCGCCACAGCGCGTCACCACCTTGAGCCCAGTGGCGATGCTAGTGGCCAATGAGTCTTTTCACCCAGCACTCACAGCCTTGATTTTAGCCGCGGCACAGGAAGTGATGAAAGCCGGCACTTTGATTGATGCGCCCGATGCCTGGCCACAAAATATACCGCATGAGTTTGCGACCCTGACGGAAGCTGAATACTTTCACAATAAAGGCTTGCCGCTCTTACAGCGCTATTTACCCTTTAGAATTGCTTCACTGGCTGACCGCTATATTATTTTAGTGATTCCATTGCTGGTGCTGCTGTTTCCGTTATTTAAAATGGCCGGTCCCATTTATCGCTGGCGAATTCGTGCGCGTATTTACCGCTGGTACAAATATTTGCGCGATATTGATAAGCAACTCAGTAACGACACTTTACCGCAGCATCTGGACGATGAAATTCAACGTCTCGCCGAACTGCAAGACGAGTTGGCTAAAGTTGAAGTGCCATTGTCATATACTAACGAGTTGTATGAGTTGCACCTGCATGTGCGTTACGTATTAAAGCGTTTAGAAAGTCTTAAAGAACAGCAACAGCACACGCCATAATACAATCGCCACACACAGTTACACCTATATCACCCTCTTGTTGCATTCGCGCTGTGCATACCCTGCCAGCGCGTTATTTTTCGTATAAAAGGTTAAATCACCATGCCCCTACTCCATTGCATTGTTCACTGTATTGATAAAAAGCCGGATGACAGCCCTGCGCTACTGAAAACGCGCAGCGAAACCTTAGCGCACAGCACAGCGCTAGAGCACTTACTTGCTGATATCAATGACAGTTACAACAGCAAGCCGAGCAAAGTGTGGGGCTTGTTTCAGACTGATCATACCCAGTACCCGCTCCCTGGTTGGCTGGCTGACTATGTTGCGCAGAAGATGGATTTCACCCAGTTTAGCCAACTGGCCGCTGAGCATTTAAAAAAGCTGGTGGATGAGCTCAATATCAGCCTCTCAGGTCACCTGCTCTTTGCCCACTACCAACAAGGTATGACTGAGTACCTGAGTATTGCCGTATTGCAACACAGTGACGGCATGGCAATTTCTGCTGATTTAGAAGTCAATGCCGCGCGCCACTTGGATCTAGGGCAGATGCATTTAGCCACGCGGATCAATCTGTCTGAATGGCAAAACAACAGCCAATCCAAGCAATATATTTCATTTGTTAAAGGCAAAAACGGCAAGAAAGTCGTAGATGGCTTTCGTGATTTTCTCGGCTGCCAAGAAGGTGTGGATGGCCCTGGTGAAACCCGCACTTTATTAAAGGCTTTTAGCGACTTTGTGGAAAGTGAAGACCTGCCCGAAGAGCAAGCCCGCGAGAAAACCGACAATCTGCTCAATTATGCCAATACTCAGGCGCGCAAAGGTGAAGTGGTCAGCATCGAAGGTTTGTCTGAAGCACTGGATGAAGATAATCCTAAAGCCTTTTACGACCATATTCGCAATAAAGACTATGGCCTATCGCCTGAAATCCCTGCAGATAAACGCACCCTGAATGCCTTTCATCGCTTTACCGGGCGTGCTGAGGGCATATCCATCAGCTTTGAGTCGCACCTGCTCGGATCTAAGGTCGAATATGATGAAGCGCGCGATATGTTGATTATTCGTCAACTGCCAACCCAGCTTAAAGACCAACTTCAGCGTAACAAGGAATAATATGCGGCTCGCCGACACTCTACTGCAACAGTGCATCTATCAACACAGTAGCCAACTGAACTTAGATCCCAGTCGTGATTTTGGCTTAACCCAGCATGAATGTGATGCGCGCCTTAAAGCACTGCGCACTGCATTAGATCGCCAGCAGCAGTTGCTGTGGGCCAATAATGGCCCGGCGATGGTGATCTGGCTGCAAGGCCCTGATTGCTCGGGTAAAGATGGTGTGATTCGTAACAGTTTACGCGGTCTGAATCCGCAAGGTGTGCGCGTCAGTGACTTTCAAAAGCCGACTGAACTGCAGCGTCGTGAGAATTTTCTTGAACGCTACCGCCGAGAACTGCCGCAACCGGGTATGCTCACCGTATTTAATCGCACCCCTTATGAAGGTTTAGTCAGTGACTTAGCTGATGGCTATATTGATGAAACGCAAGCCACAGGACGTTTACAGCAGTTACTCGAATTTGAAGCGCAATTGGCAGCGGATAATATTCACCTGATTAAGGTGTATCTGCACATCAGTCAAGAGCAACAAAAAAGCCGTTTGCAGCAACGCTTTACCAACCCTGAAAAACATTGGAAGATTTCTGCCGCCGACCTCACTGGCCATCAGCATTTTTCTCGCATTCAAAGCAACTGGAATCAAGCCTTTAAATACAGCAGCACAGCATCGCATCCCTGGCATATTTTACCGGCGAACAATAAACCGCTGCGTAACTTACTGTTTTGCAGTCTGATTGCGCAAAAGTTTGCAGCGCTTAATTTGCAGTGGCCACAGCCTGAACTGCCCTTTGCCATTGAAGATTTAGATGCGCCAACTGGGATCTAAATAAACGAGCACTCGCATCATTTCAAGCGCCAGAACCGTCCAGTGCCAAGCACTAACGCTTAGGCGCTACGCTGCACACACGCGTCACTCTGCGCTTGTAATTGATAAAGCCAAGCAAACCCCTGCTCCCAACGGTGATGACCTGATTGCACATTGATGTGCCCTGCGTTAGGTAAAATTACCGCCTCACTGCCCCAGCGCTGGGCAAATAGCAGTGCACGTTGCACATCCGCTGCATGATCATTGCTTGAGCCAACCAACACGCTCGGAAATGGCAAGGCTGTACGCGGCAGCGGTGCAAAATTACGTAAAGCTGCTGGGCAATCAGCGCGCTCAACGTCGGCGGGTGCCACTAACAAAGCACCGCGCACTCGCGCCAGCAGAGCCGGTGCTGCTTGTGCTGCCCAGTGCGCAACAGTGACGCAGCCTAAACTGTGTGCAATCAACACCACTGGACGTCGATCAGCGGCTATCTGACGCTGTAGCTGAGCAATCCACGCTTGGCGTTGTGGTAACAGCCAGTCGTCTTGCTCAACACGGGTACATTCTGGCAATACTTGCTGCCAATACGATTGCCAGTGTTCTGCAGACGAGCCCTGCCAGCCCGGCACAATTAAATAACGCACATCAGTGCTCTGGCGCATCAGCGCTCTCCTTGTCAGTCCTCGCAGCCTGCTCTTGCACTCAGTCGAACAACCCTATGCAAGATGCAGGCGGCGATGGCACAACTTAACGGTTGGGTTGTGGCGTCAAGCGCAGGTAAGGCTTAACAGCACGGTAGCCTTTAGGGAAACGCTCATCCAGCTCAGCTTGATCTTGGATGGACGGCACAATCACCACCTCGTCACCATCCACCCAGTTCGCTGGCGTTGCTACTTTATAGTTATCAGTGAGCTGCAGTGAATCAATCACGCGTAAAATCTCATGGAAGTTACGGCCGGTGCTGGCTGGGTAAGTGATGGTCAAACGCACTTTTTTGTTCGGGTCAATAATAAACAGTGAACGTACGGTTAAGGTGCTGCTGGCATTGGGGTGAATCAGGTCGTACAGCTCAGACACTTTACGATCTTCATCTGCCAGAATTGGGAAGTTCACTATAGTGTTTTGCGTTTCATTAATGTCTTTAATCCACTTGTGGTGCGAATCCACCGGATCAACCGATAAAGCAATCGCCTTCACATTGCGTGCAGCAAACTCATCTTTAAGCTTAGCGGTGAAACCTAATTCCGTGGTGCACACAGGAGTGAAATCTGCAGGGTGGGAAAACAATACGCCCCAGCTGTCGCCCAACCACTCATGGAAATGAATCACGCCTTCGCTTGAATCTTGGGTGAAGTTCGGTGCGATGTCGCCTAATTGAATACTCATTGTTGCAATCCTCAGGAATGGGTCAGTGGCCATCACTATGCCTCAGGACAAACCCACAATAAAAGAATATAAAATCATTTATCTATAACTAAAAAGAATATCAAACCCATGCAACCATTAAGACCCCAAAAGAATAAGAGCATCACAAAACAGTATTTTAAAGAATAAGCACAAGCGCCTATGATAAGCACCCTAACGCCACCACTC
>DATERP010000066.1:0-4971 GCA_035271385.1 Thiopseudomonas sp.
GGTTGGGGGATTGGTTTTTACGAAGGCCGTGGATTGCGCTTATTTCAAGACCCACAAGCCAGTGCCGATTCAGAAATTGCCCGCCTAGTGCAGCGCTATCCAATTAAAAGTGAAACGGTGATTGGCCATATCCGCCAGGCCAATGTCGGTGCTGTCAGCTTGGCCAATACTCATCCTTTTATGCGTGAGATGTGGGGGCGTAACTGGTGTTTTGCCCACAATGGTCAGATGGCAGATTTTGCGCCGGCCACGGGGATGTATCAGCCGGTCGGTGATACCGATAGCGAAGCGGCGTTTTGCGATATCCTTAACCGTTTGCGCGAAGCCTGCAGCAGTGAATGCAGTATTGAGCGGTTGTTGCCGGTGATTGTTGCAGCTTGCCAAGAGTATCGCAGCCAAGGTGTATTTAATTGCTTACTGAGTAATGGTGATTGGTTATTTAGCTTTTGCAGCACTAAGCTGGCGCACATTACCCGCCGCGCACCCTTTGGTCCTGCCACCCTTAAAGATGCGGATATGAGTGTGGATTTTCATGCTGAAACTACGCCCAATGATGTGGTGACGGTATTAGCCACCGAGCCATTGACCGACAATGAGCGTTGGACAGTCTATGCGCCCGGCGAATGGCGCTTGTGGCGCGGTGGCGAGACCGTTGCCCAAGGCTATAAACCGTAGGTCGAGCCTTTAGGCCGACAGGGGCGATACAATCGCTCTAGTTCCGCGCCGTAAACCATCACCACTACGTTGGCCTGATATTAGTGCCAGTCGGATGGCCAACAGATGAAAAAGCAGTTCTAAAGAACTATTGCACTCTAAGCATAAGGTCGTGATTGTGTGGGCTCTTGCTAAGAGGTCACTATGCCGCAGACACCTTCACTGAATCATCCGCTATGGCAACACACACTAGCCGATGGCTGCGAATTAACAGTCGTGCAAGCCGTCGGTGCACAGCAGTGCGCGTTGGCGTTAAGTTTTGAGTCTGGGAGTCATCACGAACCTTTTGACTCTTTAGGCATGGCACATTTTTTAGAGCACTTGGTCTTTCGTGGCAGTCATCACTATGGGTTAGATGATGGCCTCATGGCTTTTATTCAGCGCAATGGCGGCCAAGTGAATGCGCAAACTCAGGCGCAGCAGACTTTATTTCACTTTCAAATTAAATCGTCATTGTTTATCCAAGCCATTCAGCGTTTGGTGGATATGCTGGTTACGCCGCTCTTAGAGCCCGCCATGCTGGCTTCTGAGCGTGAAGTCTTGCATCAAGAGTTTGGTTTATATTGCCAAGCTCCGCAGATCTTGCTGGATGCAGCCATCGCTCCGTGCTTATTAGGTACGCATCCTTTGCAGCGCTTCTATGCAGGCAACCGGGTGACCTTAGGTATTGAGGATGAGAACTTTGCAGCTGAATTGGCGGCTTTTCATCAGTTGGCCTATTTACGCAGTCGGCTAAAAATTGTGCTGGTTGTGCCGCAGCAGTGGTCGCACTGGCAAGACTCAGTTTTAGCTGCACTGCAACCCTTAACCTGTATGTCGCGTGATCAACCTGCTCAAGTACTACCTGAACTGCGAGTGCCTGCAGGATCTGCAGTTCAATTATGCCTGCCGGTGGATGAGGCCTATTTGGCGCTGCATATCCCCATAAATCAATCGGCGCAGGGCTTATCTGAGCTGGCAGAAAAAATGCAGCATGCCTTAGCGCTGAGTCTTGATCAGACTTTTCTGGCGTATGCCAAGCAGCACAAGTGGTGCTCTGAGATCAGTGTGCGTGCGGCTTATAGTGCCCAAGATCAGGGTGTTTTAACGTTAGAGTTTAAAAATACGACAGAGGATCATCCGCTTTTAGTCGCTGCTTTTCAGCAGTGGTTAAGCCAATGGCGCAAGCAGATGCACAGTGCTGAGCAGCAGGCCTATGAGCAGCAGGCGCAAAACAATCGCTGGTGTATTGCTGAGCCTTTACGCAAAGCACAGCAGGTGCTGTCAGGCTGTTGGCCATTGCTAGGTATTTCATCAGAGTGTTTAGTTGCGTTGGATAGTGTGCTTGAGGCGCTTGCGGCTGATGCTCTAGTGCAGGTGATAGCCAGCGCGGCAGCGGTTGAGGGTCGATACGATAAAGGTTTACCCATGCAGGTGGAGCGCCTTAATCGCAGCAAAGCTGACTCGATTGCCGCTGTCAGTGTGCCGCAGTTTGCTTTCTATTGTGGTCAAGTCAGCCGTCAGTTAGAGCCCGACGCAGCACCGCAGAGTAGTACGCACGCCTTAGTCCAGCAGCAGTCGTTGCAGATCCCCAGTGGTTTGGCTGTGTGCTATTGGGGATGGTCGGTGAATGATCCGTATGCGGTGGCTCAGCGTTTGTCCGGTCAACTGGCGGCGGTGTCGGAATTGCTCAGTTATAACGCGGTACATTGGCAGACTGAATGCGTACAAAACTACGTTTTTATCTGCATCACAGGGCCCGAAGAGTATGTCGCTCACGCGGTGAATCAAATGTTAGCCGTACTGCAATTACCCTTGACTGAAGCAGCGCTGCCAGCGCGCGGGCACTTTGCTTTGCGTCGGTTATTGCAGCGTTTACCTCGCGTGTTAGCCGGTGCAAAAGGCTTAGATGTTGCATCAGAGATCACTTTGTTAGATCAGCCTCAAGCCGCATTGTGGTTGGGTGCGAGCGAGCACGCTGCTGTACTGGAACAGCGTTATGTGCAGCGTTTAACCGCTTTAAATACAGTCGTTACGACAGCGCCTGCAGCAACGGGCTGGGAGCAGGCCAGTGCCAGCGGCAGTGATGATGCCTTGCTGGTGCTCTATATACCTTTGACGGGTGAGAATATCATCGAGCAGGATCGGATGCGGGTGATTAATCGAGTCTGTGCTCAGCACTTGCAAACCTTGTTGCAGCGCTACTTACGCACTGATCGAGCGCTGTGTTATGCCGTGTTTGTCTTGCCTTATGCGCAAGGAGATTATGAGGGGCTGGTGTGTGCGGTACAGTCGAGCACGGTCAGCGCTGTTCAGTTAGTTGAAGAAATAAAACAGTGTTTAGCCGACTTTCAAACGCAGCTGGCTGAGTACATCGAGATGCTGCACGCTGATATCAAACGACAGGTTGAGCCGCTAGAGCAGGGCGCACTGGGTATTGAATATGGCCGTGCCATGCTGTTTAGGCATTGGCGCGAGCAGCGTCTGGAAGTGGGTGTGCAGGCAGAAACTCAAGCTGCGCAGCAGATCTGTAGCGCTGAAATAGAGCAGTACTGCCAAGCGCTGCAGCAGCATGCACAGTGGTTGCTCTTGAGTAATCAATCTGCAACTGAATCATGAGTTTAATCAATATAATATTCCACCGATTGTTATTCGATATTTGCCCATCTAAGGGCTTGCGTCTAAAGCACTGCATGAGGTTTTAAGTCCGTTAAATCAGGGTTTGGCATTGTTATTTATCCCGGTTTTAAAGTTTTATTGTGTCCTTTTGGAGAGCGACTATAGGTGCGAAAAGTACTCTCTAAAGGCTGTGCTAACAAGTCCTATCGGTTGGCCACTAAAGCGGCGTATGAGTGAAGTGCATAGCTTTCAATAATCAGTACTGAAGCAACTGAGAGTTCAGTTGTTGCATTTCTGTGGAGAAAGCTATGTATAACAATAAAATTGCCAAACATATTTTTATGCCGTTAGCGCTTGCCGGCGCTATCGCAGCAGTCAGTAGTCCAGCTCTCGCTGAAATTGTTCTTTACGATAAAAATGATATGACCTTTTCAGCGGATGGTTATGTCAACGCTTTTTATGTGAACAGCAAAGTCGATCGCGCAGGGGATGAGTTCGACCGTCGTCAGTCACGCGTTAAAATGGGTTTTTTGCCCAACTATATTGGTTTCAATATGGGTAAACAGATGGATGGCCTGAAGCTTGGCGCGCGTTCATCATTTTGGGTCACGATCAACGACAGTGATGATAACGGTACCGGCACTGACATCGATGTGCGTCAATTCTACGGTACGGTCGGTGGTGATTGGGGTGAAGTGCTGATCGGTAAAGATTTTGGCTTATTTGCCCGCTCAAATATTTTATTGGATGAGTTGCTTGCCGGTTACGGTCAAGTCAGCGACACCTTGGCTCTTGTGGATGGTGGCGGCGTATCCTTCGGTAATATCGGTAGTGGCTACCCATACCCATTCCCAACCTCACAGATTACCTATCGCTCGCCAGTGATGAGTGGCGCGCGTATTGCTGTGGGTATTTTAGACCCTGTTGATACCACTCGTGAAGATGGCACTGGTAAGGCACTGGGTAAGGCGTATCAAAAAAATCCACGATTTGAATCAGAACTGACCTATCAATTTGATGTGGCTGGCGCAGAAATTTACTCATGGTTAAATGGTGGCTATCAAACCTCAGAAAACACCGACAGGACGGTTAAAAACGTCACCTCTAAAGGCTTAGGCTACGGCGTACAAGCTAAAATGGGTGCCTTTACCCTAAGCGGCTCAGGCTTTACCGCCAAAGGTATCAACCCTTTCTTTACCAACAACGCCGGCAACGCTACCTTGCGCGATATCGACAGTAAAGGTTACTTAGCGCAGGGCTCATACCGCTTTGGTAAAAACCGTGTGGCGTTAAGCTTTGGTAAAACTAAGGATGATGGTAACGGCGCAGTGGCGACCGGTGCTGATTATGAAACACGTGGCATAGCCTTATTTCACGACATCAATAGCAACTTAAAACTGGTCGCAGAATACAACCAGTTTGAAATTCGTGGCCACAAAAGCAACAGCTTAGTCAATGAAGATACCGACACTTTTGCCGTGGGTGCGGTCTTGGCCTGGTAAACATTCTTTAGCGCACCCCAGCCAGAAGTGTTCGCACCTTCTGGCTTTTTTATGACCGCTACTTTAGTAGGTGGTACTCGCCACTGAAGGGGCATGGGTTTCTAGTCAGATACTTTTAAAATAGGCGCATAACAGGTAGGTGAATTATGGGTCTAGG
>DATERP010000067.1:0-12398 GCA_035271385.1 Thiopseudomonas sp.
TGAGCAGCGCATTGCCGCTGAGATTGCTGCATTTAACCCCGTCTTTGATGTCACTCCGGCAGATCTGATTGATGTTATCGTCACCGAGCGCGGCATAGTGACACAACCTAACAAGCAAAAAATGCAAGCACTGATGCAGCATTCCGAAACCAGCTAGCGCTTTTTAGGCGGTTATTGAACTGCCTATGTTCGGTGTTAACTGCAGCCCTAACACAGGAAATCAACACCCCTACAGCAGCGAGCAAGAGGCAATTGACTACCTTCATCACTATAGGCCACCTGCAAGAGCCGTATTGTGCTCAACAGCTGTAGATAGCCGTAGCGATGCGCGCTCTGCTCGGCGTGATCAGCGGGCTATTATGCAAGGCTCTATGGTCGCGCACGGACCGGATGAGCAGCTGCAGCCAAGCGTCCGTGACGATAAAGCACCATCAAAAGGCTACTACTGATGTACAATGGTGAATTAACGCTGGTGTTATAGATGCAGAAGCGTCTATGGCAGTGCAGCAAAATTTAGTGAAAACTGCGCGTACCCTGCGCCAAATAGTTTGTGTGGAAGGTTAACTTGGTGATGCCTAGATTACTCAGTGTTGGCAAAAGGATTGTGCTGTTTTCCCTTTTGACTATTTTGCTTACGGGCATTTTAGTGGGTTTGAGTGCCACTGTGCCAATGTACCATTCAATCCGCTCGCATATCGACCAGGTTAATCTTGCCAACGCTGCAGCCCAGGCCGGCGCACTAGAAAACCAGTTTGCTCGCTATCATGCCTTGGCCGCACAGCTCACCAGCCGCACAGAAATACGCAAACGCCTAGAAGCATATCTAGCCGGCGAGCTTTCTTTGGCTGAGTTGCAAGCATTTAGCCAGCCACGCCTGGCCGAGCCGGCTAGCCATATTCCTGATTTGCGCGCAATGGTACGCATCACTGCAAAGCAAGAAGTCGTTGCTGCTGTAGGGGAGTTAGCCGAGCAGGTCAAGACGCTTGATCTATCAGCTGTACCACAAAAAGCAGTGAGTCTAAGCGACCCTGCTATTGATTTAATTCGTGTGGCTGCCGAGATTTATAGCCCAGAAGGGGTCCTACTGGGTTGGGATATTTTATATTTCGATATCCAGAGTCTTGCGCCCCTGCTTAGCGAATTCAGCACCTACGCAGGCACTGCACAGCTTAAATTGATCAGCCAAAATTCTTTACTGTCTTTGGGCTACGACCGTGCTCAGCAACAGGTCGTACGCCAAGAATTAAAGCCTACACTAAAACCCGCCTTAACTGAGCTAAATTACACTGAAGCGCGTTTATTTTATGTCACGGATGAGCAAGACTTCACCTTAATTTACCAGCCACTCACGGGTATGGGTTGTGGTTTGCTCATCCAGATTCCGCAGCAGGTATTTTACCAAGCGGCCTATCAGGATCTACTTTGGGCTTACCTCAGTATCTTCGTCATGCTGGTTATTGGTGCGCTTATCAGTTATTACGCCGTTAGACCGCTGATTAATAAGCTGACTCGACAGGCTGCCGAAATTGAACGCCATGCTATTCAGTTGCGTTTAGCCGCCAGCGTATTTGAACAAACGCAGCAAGCGATCTTGATAACAGATCCTCAGCTTAATATTGTGCGCGCCAATCAGGCTGCCAAAAAAATCCTCAATGTGAACGATGAGTTGTTGACTGAGCGTAATTTAAAAGAGTTTTTGCAACCTGATGTAGGTGACAACAATCAACTGCTCACACAGGACTTAACTACGCTATTAGATAACAATGACAGCTGGCAAGGTGAGATTGGCTATAAAACGCCAGACTGCGACGAACAAAATATCACGCTCACACTGCAAAATATCACTTCGGTTAAAAACGCCAAGGCACAGCCGAGCTATCTAATCCATATCTTTAGCGATATTACTGAGCGAAAAGCGGCGCATAAAAAAATCGTTTATTTGGCCCACCATGATGCATTAACGGGCCTGCCTAACCGAAATGCGCTGATGAAGCATCTAGCGTATTGTGTAGAGCATGTAGACAGTTTTGCCGTGCTGTTTATTGATTTAGATAAGTTTAAGCCCGTTAATGACAACTTTGGCCATCCAGTAGGTGATCGGCTGCTCAAAGAGGTCGCACAAAGAATCCGTAGTGTGGTGCGCGCCAGTGATATGTTGGGTCGCTTGGGGGGTGACGAATTTTTAATGATAGTCGAGGCGAAACAGGATAGTTCACAAGCTAAAGTGATTGCCGAGAAGATTGTTCAACAAGTCATGCTGCCCCACTGCATTGATGGCAACAATCTGTCATTGGGCGTATCCATAGGTATTGCATACTACCCTGAAGATGCAGGCAGTGCGGCGCGTATTATCGAGGCGGCGGATGCGGCTATGTACAAGGCAAAACAAAACGGTGGCAATTGCTTTGCTTGTTATTGAGCTGCGCTAGCTTTAAAAATTTAGCAAGCAGCGAAGTGATGCCTCTGCCACAGTCAAGCTTTACAAAGCTGGCGATGCTGACAACCTCTGTGCCGCGCATAAAGTTTAGCGCATTAATAAGTAGCGCTCGTTTTGCACAGAGAAGTCAATGCAAGAAAAAAGCCTCAGCGTTGCTAGAGCGCGTTTGCGCGGCATGTGTTACTATCGCGGGCTTGTATTAAGCATGATGAATTAATAAGGAACCGAGCTTCCATGGGTGATTTGGCCAAAGAAATCCTTCCGATCAGTATCGAAGATGAAATGCGACAGTCGTACCTTGATTATGCAATGAGCGTAATTGTTGGACGAGCGTTGCCAGATGCGCGTGATGGCTTAAAGCCTGTGCACCGCCGAGTTTTATTTGCGATGCGTGAATTGGGTAATGACTGGAATAAACCCTATAAGAAATCGGCGCGTGTCGTCGGTGACGTGATTGGTAAATATCACCCGCACGGTGATACTGCTGTTTACGACACCATTGTACGTATGGCACAGCCGTTCTCTTTGCGTTACTTGCTGGTCGATGGCCAAGGTAACTTCGGTTCCGTCGATGGTGATAACGCAGCAGCGATGCGTTATACCGAAGTGCGTATGACCAAGTTAGCCCATGAACTGCTGGCAGACCTTGAAAAAGAAACAGTGGACTGGGTGCCCAACTACGACGGCACTGAGATGATTCCAGCTGTGCTGCCAACCCGTGTGCCTAACCTGTTGGTTAATGGCTCTTCAGGTATTGCAGTGGGTATGGCGACGAACATTCCGCCACACAACCTGACTGAAGTCATCAATGGCTGCTTAGCTTTGATCGACAATCCTGAGATCAGCATCGATGAGTTGATGCAGTTTATTCCAGGTCCAGATTTCCCAACCGCCGGTATCATCAATGGCCGCGCAGGTATTATCGAAGCGTATCGCACCGGTCGTGGTCGCATTTATATGCGTGCCCGCACTTTTATCGAAGATATTGATAAGGTCGGTGGCCGTCAGCAAATCATTATCAGTGAATTACCCTACCAGCTGAACAAAGCCCGCTTGATTGAAAAAATCGCCGAGCTGGTTAAAGAGAAAAAGCTGGAAGGTATCAGTGAGCTACGCGACGAGTCGGATAAAGACGGGATGCGCGTGGTGATTGAGTTGCGCCGCGGTGAAGTACCTGAGGTGGTTCTCAATAACTTATTTGCGCAAACACAGATGCAAAGCGTGTTTGGTATCAACGTGGTTGCTCTGGTTGATGGTCGTCCGCGTTTGCTCAATCTGAAAGACATGCTGGAAGTCTTTGTGCGTCACCGTCGTGAAATAGTGACGCGTCGCACTGTCTTTGAATTGCGTAAAGCCCGTGAGCGTGGGCACATTCTTGAAGGTCAAGCGGTTGCTTTGTCGAATATCGATCCTGTAATTGCGATGATTAAAGACTCGCCAACACCAGCTGAAGCCAAAGAGCGTTTGATCGCAACAGCTTGGGAATCCAGTGCCGTTGCGGATATGGTTGAGCGCTCCGGCGCAACCTCCAGCCGCCCAGAAGATTTGGATGAGCAATACGGTATGCGTGATGGTTTCTACCATCTGTCACCTGAGCAAGCCCAGGCTATTCTTGAGTTACGCCTGCACCGCTTAACCGGTCTTGAGCACGAGAAACTGCTCAGTGAGTACCAAGAGATTCTGCTGCAAATCAGCGAGTTGTTAAAGATTCTTGGCAGTTCTGTGCGTTTGCTAGAAATTATTCGTGAAGAACTGGAAAAAGTTAAAGCCGACTATGGTGATGGGCGTCGCACTGAAATCACTGCATCACGCGTTGATTTAACCATTGCTGACCTGATTACCGAAGAAGAGCGCGTGGTGACGATTTCCCACCTGGGCTATGCCAAGAGCCAACCTCTGGATGCCTATGATGCACAGCGTCGTGGTGGTCGTGGTAAAGCAGCGACCGGTGTGAAAGACGAAGATTACGTAGAACACCTGTTAGTGGCCAACAGTCACACCACACTGTTACTGTTTTCTAGCAAAGGTAAAGTGTACTGGATGCGCACCTTTGAAATTCCAGAAGCTTCACGTACTGCGCGCGGCCGTCCAATTGTTAACTTATTACCATTGGATGAAGGTGAGAAAATCACCGCCATGCTGCCGGTTGATGAGTACACCGAAGACCACTTTGTGTTTATGGCAACAGCCAAAGGTACGGTTAAGAAAACCCCGCTGGAGCAGTTCAGTCGTCCACGTACTTCAGGCTTAATTGCTTTGGGCTTGGATGATGACGATACCTTGATTTCAGCGGCAGTGACTGACGGCTCACGTGAAGTGATGTTGTTCTCTGACGGCGGTAAAGTGACACGTTTCTCTGAAACTGATGTGCGTGCCATGGGCCGTACCGCTCGTGGTGTGCGTGGTATGCGTCTACCTGAAGGCCAGAGCCTGATCTCCATGATTATCCCAGAAGAGGGTAGCGAGATTCTGACTGCTTCTGAGCGTGGCTATGGTAAGCGTACAGCCATTGCTGATTTCCCCAGCTATCGTCGTGGTGGTCAGGGTGTGATTGCGATGATTTGCAGTGAGCGTAACGGTAAGTTGGTCGGCGCGATTCAAGTACTGGATGGCGAAGAAATTATGTTGATTTCTGACCAAGGCACCTTAGTGCGTACTCGCGTTGATGAGGTTTCCTCCTTGTCGCGTAACACACAAGGTGTAACCTTGATACGTCTAGCAAACGACGAGACATTAGTCGGTTTAGAGCGCGTACAAGAGCCAACTGTCAGTGATGATTTAGATGCGCAAGATGATGGTGCCGAGCACGCAGTAGAGGCATCTACTGATGATGCACCTGCCGTTGAGCACGATGACGTTAGTACAGATGACGACTCTGTTGCTGACGAGTCCAACAACCCTAAAGAGTGAGAGAGCAGTGAGTAGAGCTTATAACTTTTGCGCAGGCCCGGCTGCGCTACCTGAAGCGGTATTAAAACAAGCACAAAGCGAATTGCTCGATTGGCATGGCAAAGGCTTGTCCGTGATGGAAATGAGCCACCGCAGTGACGAGTACACTGCGATTGCCGCCGAAGCTGAGCAGGATTTACGCGACCTATTAAATGTACCAAACAACTATAAAGTGTTGTTTATGCAAGGTGGCGCGAGCCAGCAGTTTGCGCAAATCCCACTGAACTTTTTAGCGGATGGTGGTTGTGCGGACTATATCGATACCGGTATTTGGTCGAAAAAAAGCATTGATGAAGCCCGTCGCTTTGGCAATATCAATGTAGCAGCCAGCGCCAAAGAACATGATTACTTTGCCATTCCAGGTCAAAACGAATGGAAGCTGAGTAAAGATGCCGCTTACGTGCACTACGCCAGCAATGAAACCATTGGCGGCTTACAGTTTGACTGGACGCCTGAGACCGGTGATACCCCGCTGGTTGTTGATATGTCATCGGATATCTTGTCGCGTCCTATCAATGTCAGTGACTACGGAATGATTTACGCCGGCGCACAGAAAAATATTGGCCCAAGTGGTTTAGTGGTCGGCATTGTGCGTGAAGACTTACTCGGTCATGCGCGCGCCAGTTGCCCAACCATGCTCAACTATAAAGTTGCTGCTGATAATGGCTCGATGTACAACACGCCGCCGACCTTTTCTTGGTACCTGTCTGGCTTGGTTTTTAAATGGTTAAAAGAGCAGGGTGGCTTAGATGCCATGGCTAAACTCAACCATGCTAAGCAAGCACTGCTGTACAAAACCATTGATGACAGCGATTTTTATAGCAATCCAGTGACGAAAAACAACCGCTCATGGATGAACGTACCCTTTCGTTTAGCTGATGCTAAGCTCGACAAAGCCTTTTTGGCCGGTGCCGATGAGCATGGTTTATTGAACCTGCAAGGTCACCGCTCCGTCGGTGGTATGCGCGCTTCAATTTATAACGCGGTATCACTTGAAGCTGTTGAAGCTTTAGTGGCTTATATGCAGGCCTTTGAGAAGGAGCATGCATAATGAGCGAGCAAGCATTGCAAGCTTTACGTGTGCGCATTGATAACCTTGATGAGCAGATTCTTGAGCTAATCAGTCAGCGCGCACGCTGCGCACAAGAAGTGGGGCATATTAAAATGGCCTCGCTAGCTGAAGGCGAAGAGGCGATTTTTTACCGCCCTGAGCGTGAAGCACAAGTGCTCAAGCGCATTATGGAACTCAATAAAGGTCCGCTCGATAACGAAGAGATGGCACGTTTATTCCGTGAAATCATGTCAACTTGCTTAGCACTTGAGCAGCCATTAAAAGTAGCCTATTTGGGCCCAGAAGGCACTTTCTCGCAAGCTGCGACCATTAAGCATTTTGGTCAAGCAGTTGTTAGTAAGCCGATGGCGGCGATCGATGAGATCTTTCGTGAAGTCGCTGCGGGTGCAGTCAGCTTCGGTGTTGTGCCAGTAGAAAACTCCACTGAAGGTGCAATTAATCACACCCTCGATAGTTTTCTTGAGCATGATTTAGTGATTTGTGGGGAGGTTGAACTGCGTATTCACCACCACTTGCTGGTCGCTGAAAACACTAAAACCGAGAAAATTTCACGCATTTACTCGCATGCACAATCTTTAGCGCAATGCCGTAAGTGGCTGGACGCCCATTATCCAAACGTTGAGCGTGTCGCCGTATCGAGCAATGCTGAAGCGGCGAAGCGCGTAAAAAGCGAGTGGAACAGTGCCGCAATTGCCGGCGATATGGCGGCGCAATTGTATGGCTTAACCATCCTTGCCGACAAAATTGAAGATCGCCCAGATAACTCGACACGCTTTCTAATTATTGGTAATCAAACAGTACCTGCGACAGGCGATGATAAGACATCGGTGATTATCTCTATGAGTAATAAGCCTGGTGCGCTACATGAGCTGCTGGTGCCGTTCCATGCCCATGGTATTGATTTAACACGCATTGAAACGCGTCCGTCACGCAGTGGCAAATGGACCTATGTGTTCTTTATTGATTTTATTGGACACAAAGATGATCCACGGGTCACCAGCGCTTTAGAACAGATTGCCAATGAAGCAGTGGGGCTAAAGGTTTTAGGGTCCTACCCCAACGCCGTTCTCTAACCATATTATAACTGCCGCTCAAAGAGCGGCAGTTGCTTGTTTGAGGAGCTGTCAATGAGTTGTGATTTTTTAGCTGCGGCCTTACCCAGCGTACAAAAACTATCCCCTTATGTACCTGGCAAGCCGGTGGAAGAACTGGCTCGTGAGCTAGGTCTTAATCCTGCCGACATCGTTAAGCTCGCCAGCAATGAAAACCCGCTAGGCCCCAGTGCCAAAGTCTGCGCAGCAATCAGTAACGCTTTACCTGAGCTCACTCGCTACCCTGATGGCAGTGGTTTTGCCCTTAAAGCGCAGCTGGCTGAACACTATGCGGTTGAGCCCGCACAA
This sequence comes from Thiopseudomonas sp., assembly GCA_035271385.1. GTDB lineage: Bacteria > Pseudomonadota > Gammaproteobacteria > Pseudomonadales > Pseudomonadaceae > Denitrificimonas. The sequence goes on from DATERP010000067.1 coordinate 7,859, forward strand.
ATCACCCTAGGCAATGGCTCCAACGATATTTTAGAGTTGGTCGCGCGCGCCTGGTTAGCCCCAGGGCGTAATGCGGTATTTAGTGCGCATGCTTTTGCTGTTTATCCGATTGCGACACTGGCATCGGGCGCTGAATGTCGCGAAGTACCAGCTAAAAACTATGCCCATGATTTAGATGCCATGGCTGCGGCTATTGATGACAATACTCGCGTGGTATTTATTGCTAACCCTAATAACCCAACCGGGACTTGGTTTAATCAAGCCGCACTGAATGCTTTTTTAAGCAAGGTGCCTGAGCATGTGTTGGTTGTTTTAGATGAGGCGTATATTGAATACGCAGCAGACAGTGATTTGCCTGACGGCATGGATTACTTAAGTCGTTATCCCAACTTGCTGGTATCACGTACTTTCTCTAAAGCCTATGGCTTAGCGGCGCTGCGTGTGGGGTATGCCATTTCATCCAAAGAAGTGGCGAGCGTGCTGAATCGTGTGCGTCAGCCGTTTAACGTCAACAGCTTAGCATTAGTTGCCGCTTGCGCAGCTTTGGAGGATAAAGAGTATTTGGATCAGAGCCGCATTCTCAATACCCAAGGCATGCAGCAGTTGGAGCAGGGCTTTAAGCAGCTAGGGCTGTCTTGGTTACCCTCGCGTGGCAACTTTATTGCTGTTAATTTCCAGCGTGACGCCGCAGCCATTAACCATGCCTTACTCGAGCAAGGTGTCATTGTGCGTCCGGTAGCGGGTTATGCCATGCCTACGTTCTTGCGTGTCTCTATCGGTACTGAAACCGAAAACCAGCGCTTCCTTGATGTTTTAACTCAGGTGTTAGAGCAGGCTTAATATGGATAAGACTCTCACTGCAACAACTCAGATCAATCGCTTAGTGGTGGTTGGTTTAGGCTTGATTGGTGCCTCGTTTGCGAAAGGGGTTCGTGATGCTGGTTTAGCTCACGAAGTCGTGGGCGTTGATTTAAATGCCCAAGCCTGTGAGCGTGCAGTGGAATTGGGTATTGCTGATCGCTGTACCACAGAGTTGGCTGAGGCTTGCGTTGGTGCTGATGTAGTGATGCTAGCAGTGCCCGTTTTAGCGCTCAAAAGCTTGTTGATGCAATTGGCTGCACTGCAGCTTGAACACACCATTATTACTGATGCCGGTAGTGTTAAAGGCCATCTGTTGCAAGCGGCTCAAGAAGCTTTTGGCCACTTGCCGCCACTGCTCGTGCTGGGGCATCCGATTGCAGGTTCTGAGCGTAGCGGCGTAGATGCAGCTAATCCTGACCTGTTTAAGCACCATAAAGTTATTTTGACACCGCATGCCAAGACTGATCCTGAGGCTTTGATCTGTGTACAAAAGCTCTGGCAAGGTTTGGGTGCGGACGTTGAAAGCATGAGTGTTGAGCAGCATGATCGCGTCTTAGCAGCGACCAGTCATTTGCCGCATTTACTGGCGTTTGGCCTAGTGGACTCACTGGCTAAGCGCAGTGAAAATTTAGAAATATTTCGTTATGCCGCTGGTGGTTTTCGCGATTTCACCCGAATTGCGGGTAGTGATCCACTCATGTGGCACGATATTTTTCTGGCTAACCGTGAAGCTGTGCTCGAACAGTTAGATCAGTACCGTGATGATCTGGATGAGTTGCGCCAGGCGATTGCCGAAAAAGATGGGCGTCATCTGCTTGGTGTGTTTACCCGAGCGCGTGTAGCCCGCGAACATTTTAGTACAATTTTAGCCCAAAGGGCCTATGTGAAAACCATGCTTGATAATGATCTTGTTTTTTTAGCCAGCCCGGGTGGGCAGGTCAATGGCACCATTCGCGTGCCAGGTGATAAGTCTATTTCGCACCGCGCGATTATGCTGGGTTCTTTAGCTAATGGTGTGACCGAGGTTGAAGGCTTTCTTGAAGGTGAAGATGCGTTAGCGACCATTCAGGCTTTCCGCGATATGGGTGTGGTGATTGAAGGTCCTGAGAATGGTCGCGTTGTCGTACACGGTGTTGGCTTGCATGGTTTAAAGCCGCCGCCCGGTCCGATTTATGTCGGCAACTCAGGCACAACCATGCGTTTGCTGTCAGGTATCTTGGCCGCGCAAGCTTTTGATACAACTTTGACTGGTGATGCATCACTGTCCAAGCGCCCGATGAATCGCATTGCTAAACCGCTGCGTGAGATGGGTGCAGTAATTGAGACAGCCGCAGAAGGCCGTCCACCACTGACATTGCGTGGCGGTCAGCGCTTAACCGGCATGCATTACGATATGCCGATGGCCAGCGCTCAGGTGAAGTCTTGCTTACTGTTAGCGGGTATGTACGCCAGTGGCGAAACCTCAGTGACTGAGCCCGCACCTACGCGTGACCATACAGAACGCATGCTGCGTGGCTTTGGTTACCCAGTTGAAGTGCGTGGTGCTACAGCTAAACTTGAGAGCAATCACGAGTTGGTCAGTACGCATATTGAAGTACCTGCAGATATCTCATCAGCCGCATTCTTTATGGTTGCAGCCAGTATTGCTCCAGACTCAGAGTTGGTTTTAGAGCACGTGGGTATTAACCCTACGCGTACCGGTATTATCGATATTCTAAAGCTAATGGGTGCAGATTTAAGTCTTGAGCGTGTACGTGAAGTGGGTGGCGAACTGGTTGCCGATATTCGTGTGCGTAGCGCGCGCTTAAAAGGCATCGAGATTCCACTGGAGCTTGTACCGTTAGCGATTGATGAGTTCCCTGTACTGTTTATTGCTGCGGCATGCGCTGAAGGGCGCACTGTTTTACGCGGTGCAGAAGAGTTGCGCGTGAAAGAGTCCGATCGTATTCAAGTGATGGTTGATGGCTTAACTACACTGGGCATTCAAGCTGAAGGCACGCCAGACGGTATTATTATTGAAGGTGGGCAAATGGGGGGCGGTGAGGTTTGGGCGCACGGCGATCACCGTATTGCTATGTCCTTTAGTGTTGCCGCCTTACGCGCCAATGCACCGATTCGTATCCATGACAGCGTGCATGTGGCGACATCCTTTCCTAACTTCTTAGCATTATGCAAGCAAGTCGGTATGCATGTCGCTGAAGAGGTGCAAGCGTGAGCCTGCCGGTTGTCATCACTATCGATGGCCCCAGCGGTTCAGGCAAAGGCACTGTGGCTGGGTTACTCGCATCACATTTGCAATGGCATTTACTTGATTCGGGCGCGTTATACCGTGTGCTAGCCCTTGCGGCAGACAAGCACGCAATCGCTTTAGACGATGAAGACGCTCTTGAGCATCTTGCCGTCTGCTTAGATGTGCAGTTTGTATTGGACAGTGAAAATAATAGTCAGCGCATTCTCTTGGAGTCAGTTGATGTCACCGACAGTATTCGTAATGAAACAGTCGGAGCGCACGCTTCGCAAGTGGCGGCATTGCCAGCAGTACGTACCGGATTGTTACGTCGCCAGCAAAACTTTCGCCAAGCGCCAGGTTTAATTGCTGATGGCCGCGATATGGGGACCGTGGTCTTTACTGATGCACCGCTGAAGATTTTTTTAACTGCAAGTGCAGAGGAACGTGCACGTCGTCGTTATTTACAGTTGAAGGATAAGGGTGAAACTGTTACCCTTACGAGCTTGCTAGAGGAGATTCGTGCGCGTGATGAGCGTGACACCAATCGCAGCATTGCCCCGTTGAAGCCTGCCGATGATGCAATCATCTTAGATTCTACGACAATGACCATCGAGCAAGTGTTAGAAAGAATTCTCAGTGAAGTTGCAGTACGTAGCTTGGCTGGATAAAAAGTATGAGATACGCATGAGTGTGTTTCAACTTTAACTTGAATCATGTGCAGCTCCCAGATAATAGCTGCCATGTTTTCTACTTATAAATAAGACCACATTATTCTGGAATGTGGATTTGGGCAGATTCTTGCCCTCGATCAGCAGGATTAAACATGAGCGAAAGCTTTGCAGACCTTTTTGAAGAAAGCCTAAAAACCCTCGACATGCAACCCGGTGCAATTATCACTGGTTTGATCGTTGATATTGATGGTGATTGGGTAACAGTACACGCTGGTTTGAAATCAGAAGGCGTTATCCCAGTTGAGCAGTTCTACAACGAACAAGGCGAACTGACCATTAAAGTGGGTGACGAAGTTCACGTAGCTCTTGACGCGGTAGAAGATGGCTTTGGTGAAACCAAACTGTCCCGCGAAAAAGCTAAGCGTGCTGAGTCTTGGCTGGTTCTTGAAGCGTCGTTCAACGCTGAAGAAGTGGTTATGGGTGTTATCAACGGTAAAGTTAAAGGTGGCTTTACAGTTGATGTGAACGGTATTCGTGCGTTCCTACCAGGTTCATTGGTAGACGTTCGTCCAGTTCGCGACACTGCGCACTTAGAAGGTAAAGAGCTTGAGTTTAAAGTTATCAAGCTTGACCAGAAGCGTAACAACGTTGTTGTATCACGTCGTAGCGTTCTGGAAGCAGAGAACAGCGCTGAGCGCGAAGCACTGCTTGAGAACCTGCAAGAAGGTCAACAAGTTAAAGGTATCGTTAAGAACCTTACAGATTACGGTGCATTCGT
>DATERP010000068.1:0-3204 GCA_035271385.1 Thiopseudomonas sp.
GCGTTCTGGTGAACACCTTCAAGAAGAAGAAAACGAATTTTGCTTTTATCAAGCGATGTTTTACTCATCTGCGTAGACCTGTTGTCCTAAAGTGAATGGCAAGTTGACGGACAGTGAGAACTGACCGGAACGGCAAAAAAATAAAGCCGGCCCGGGAATCGGCGTGAGGCGCGACTAGCGGGACGCCCATGCTACCATAAGCAACAGAAAAAACAGCCAGCCTTATGACTTGAACAGTCTTCAGGCACACCATGAACAGTGTGAGAGTTTACCAAATGACCGATCTTGCCCTTATAGAAGAGCTAAAAACCCTTGTTGATGCCGGTAAAGTACTGACTGATGCGGATTCATTAGATGCCTATGGTAAAGACTGGACTAAGCATTTTGCTCCAGCACCGGTAGCCATTGTCTTTCCAAAAACTACTGAGCAAGTGCAGGCTATTGTACGTTGGGCCAATCAGCACAAGGTTGCTTTAGTGCCGTCAGGCGGGCGTACCGGCTTATCCGCTGGTGCGGTAGCGGCCAACGGTGAGGTGGTGGTTTCTTTTGATAATATGAATCAAATTCTCGCCTTTAATGAGATGGATCGTACCGCTGTTTGCCAGCCGGGCGTAGCCACTGCGCAACTGCAAATGTTTGCTGAAGATAAAGGTTTATATTACCCAGTCGACTTTGCCTCAGCCGGATCAAGCCAAATTGGCGGCAATATCGGTACCAATGCCGGCGGTATTAAAGTGATTCGCTATGGCATGACCCGTAACTGGGTTGCCGGTATGAAAGTGGTCACTGGTAAAGGTGACCTGCTTGAGTTAAACAAAGACCTAATCAAAAACGCTACTGGCTACGATTTACGTCAGCTGTTTATTGGCGCTGAAGGTACCTTAGGTTTTGTCGTGGAAGCGACCATGCGCTTGGATCGTGCGCCAAAAAATCTGACCGCTTTAGTGCTCGGTGCGCCAGACTTTGATTCAATTATGCCGGTGCTGCATGCCTTCCAAAACAGCTTAGACCTGACTGCATTTGAGTTTTTCTCCGACAAGGCTCTAGCCAAAGTCTTGGCACGTGGCGATGTCCCTGCGCCCTTTGAGACCGATTGCCCATTCTATGCATTGATTGAATTTGAAGCCGTCAGTGAAGAAGTCTCTGAGCAAGCCTTAGCCACTTTTGAGCATTGCGTAGAGCAAGGTTGGGTGCTCGATGGCGTGATGAGCCAAAGTGAGCAGCAGCTAGAAAACTTATGGAAGTTGCGCGAATATATCTCAGAAACCATCGCGCATTGGACTCCGTATAAAAACGATATCTCGGTCACTGTTGGTCAAGTACCGGCATTTTTACGTGATATCGACGATATTGTCGCAAAAAACTACCCAGACTTTGAAGTGGTATGGTTTGGCCATATTGGCGACGGTAACCTGCACCTCAATATCCTTAAGCCGGATAATCTGAGTAAAGATGAGTTTTTTGCGCAGTGTGCGGTGGTGAATCAGTGGGTCTTTGAAACCGTACAAAAATACAACGGTTCGATCTCTGCAGAGCATGGCGTGGGCATGACCAAGCGTGATTACTTGCATTACAGCCGTTCTCCTGAAGAAATTGCTTATATGCAGGCGATTAAGGCGATTTTTGATCCCAATGGCATTATGAATCCAGGTAAGATTTTTCCGGTTTAATGCCAGTTTAATGATAGTGCCGACTGTATTTGCAGTCGGCCGCTTCTCGTTTTTTAAGGGTTTTTTATGAGCTATCAACATCAATATATCGACGGCACACGCATTCATTACCCAGTGGGTAAAGTGGTATGCGTAGGGCGTAACTATGCGGCGCACGCCAAAGAGCTAAATAACCCAGTGCCAACCGAGCCACTGTTGTTTATTAAGCCAGCCAGTTGTGTGGTTTCACCTGAAGGTGGTTTTAATATTCCGCATGATCGTGGTGCAGTGCACTATGAAATTGAAATTGCTGTATTGATTGGTAAACCCTTATCGCGTCAGCCCAGCGAAGAAGAAGTTTTGGATGCGATCACCGGCTTTGCGCCCGCGCTGGATTTAACCTTGCGTGATGTACAAGAGCGCTTGAAAGAAAAAAGCTGGCCGTGGGAAGTGGCGAAATCCTTTGATGGTGCCTGCGTGTTAGCGCCATTTATTTCGGGCTTTGCTGTTAAAGACACCACTGATGTTGATGTGCGTCTGACTATTAATGGTGAAGTGCGCCAAGAGAGCAACAGCCGTGAAATGCTCTATCCAATTATCCCGTTGATTCAGCATATGGCCGGCCAGTTTGCTTTGCAGCCCGGTGATGTGGTGTTAACCGGTACGCCAGCTGGCGTTGGTCCACTGCAAGAAGGTGATGAGCTGGTGATGGAAATCCCTGGCCATACGGCCTTTAGCACTTTTGTAATCAAGCGTAACTGATAGTGCCAGAGCTTCCTGAAGTTGAAACCACGCGTCGTGGTATTGCTCCACATTTGATTGGTCAGCGCGTGGTGCGTGTGATTGTGCGTAATGCGCGTTTGCGCTGGCCGATTCCTGAAGACTTGGATGTGCGCTTATCCGGGCAGGCCATTGTCAGCGTTGAACGCCGTGCTAAGTATTTGCTGATTGGTGCTGAGGTTGGCACGTTAATCAGTCATTTAGGTATGTCGGGCAGCTTGCGCATGGTTGAGGCGGGTACGCCGGTGGCTAAGCACGATCATGTGGATATCGAGCTCGAATCTGGGATGATTCTGCGCTATACCGATCCGCGGCGCTTTGGTGCGATGCTGTGGAGTACTGAGCCGCCTCTGCAGCATAAGTTGCTGCAAAAGCTGGGTCCGGAACCCTTATTAGCAGACTTTACTACTGACCATTTGTACGAACGCTCGCGCGGTCGCAAGATGCCGATTAAGCCTTTTATTATGGATAACGCAGTGGTTGTGGGTGTGGGTAATATCTACGCCAGCGAAGCGCTGTTTGCTGCAGGGATTGATCCGCGTCGTGAAGCGGGCAGTGTGTCGAAAGCTGCTTATGCCAAGCTCACTACAGAGATTAAGCGTGTGTTAGCCGCTGCCATCGAGCAGGGTGGTACTACATTGCGCGATTTTGTCGGTGGCGATGGTAAGCCTGGCTACTTTCAGCAAACCTTGTTTGTGTATGGCCGTTCTGGTGAGCCTTGTCGCGTTTGTGCTAATGAGTTGAGTGAAGTGAAGTTGGGACAGCGTTCAAGTGT
>DATERP010000069.1:0-8340 GCA_035271385.1 Thiopseudomonas sp.
GTGGTATTTCACGCCGCATTGAAGGTGAAGAGCGTAATGAATTACGTGAAGCACTTAACGGCCTGAACGCACCTGCTGATATGGGTTTAATCGTACGTACCGCTGGTCTAGGCCGTAACAGCCAAGAACTGCAGTGGGACCTCGACTACTTAGTACAATTATGGACCGCGATTAAAGAAGCTTCTGAAGGTCGCAGCGCGCCATTCTTGATCTACCAAGAAAGTAACGTCATTATCCGCGCGATTCGTGACTATTTGCGTCAAGATATCGGCGAAGTATTGATTGATAGCGTTGACGCACAAGAAGAAGCGTTAAGCTTTATTCGCCAAGTGATGCCGCAGTACGCTAACAAAATCAAGCTCTACCAAGACAGCGTGCCCTTGTTTAACCGCTTCCAAATCGAAAGCCAGATTGAAACAGCATTCCAACGTGAAGTGAAATTACCTTCCGGCGGCGCACTGGTCATCGACCCAACCGAAGCTTTAGTGTCGATTGATATCAACTCTGCACGCGCCACTAAAGGCAGCGACATTGAAGAAACCGCACTGCAAACCAACTTGGAAGCGGCTGAAGAAATCGCCCGCCAATTGCGTCTGCGTGATATCGGTGGCCTGATCGTCATCGACTTTATCGATATGACACCGGCTAAAAACCAGCGCGCTGTTGAAGAGCGTATGCGTGAATGCCTCGAAGCCGACCGTGCACGCGTGCAAGTAGGCCGTATTTCACGCTTTGGTTTACTGGAAATGTCCCGTCAACGTCTGCGTCCATCACTGGGCGAAAGCAGCGGCGTGGTGTGCCCGCGCTGTAACGGCCAAGGCATTATCCGTGATGTTGAATCCTTATCTTTAGCTATTTTGCGTTTGATCGAAGAAGAAGCCCTGAAAGACCGTACCGCCGAAGTGCGCGCACGTGTGCCTTTCCAAGTCGCTGCGTTCTTATTAAACGAAAAGCGTAATGCCATCACCAAGATTGAACTGCGCACCCGTGTGCGTATCTTTATTCTGCCCGATGACCATTTAGAAACACCGCACTTTGAAGTGATTCGTCTACGTGACGACAGCCCTGAGGCCTTATCCGGTCAGTCAAGCTATGAAATGGCACCGGAAGAAGCCGAAGAAGTGCAACCAGTGAGCGCCACGCGTTCATTAGTGCGCGAAGAGGCCGCAGTTAAAACCTCTAGCGCTGAACGTGTTGCTCCGCCGGCCACTCAAGTGGTAGAAGCAACACCAACGGCAAAGCCTGTTGCTGCGACTAAAGCGCAACCGAGCTTACTTAAAGGTCTGGTTAAATCATTAGTAAGCTTCTTTGCCAGCGATGACGCCCCGGAAGAAAAGCCAAAACAAGCAGAGCAGCCTGAGCGCCCTGCAGCAAACCGTAACACTGAGCGCCGTAATGATCGCCAGCAAACGCAAAATCGTCGCCGTGAAAACCCACGCAACAATCGTGACGAAGAGCGCAAGCCACGCGAAAACACCCGTGATAATACCCGCGACAACAACGCTGCTCGCGATACCAATCAGCGTGACAACAGCACTCGCGAGCAAAATCAGCCACGCGACAACGCGCACAACGAAAATCGTCGCGAGCGCGCACCACGTGAAGTTCGTGAAGAGCGTCCAGCACGCACCGAACGTACAGATCGCAATGAGCGTAACGAGCGTCCAGTACGCGAACTGCGCCCTGCCCGTGAAACCCCTGAATTGCGTAGCGCACGTAACAACGCGGCACCTGAGCAATCAGTTGAAGATGACAAGCCACGTGCAACACGCAATCAACGTGATAATCGTCAAACGGATGAGCGCCCAATTCGTCCTGAGCGCCAAGAGCGTGCACCACATCCGAAAAACGATACTGATGTCGACACTGAAGAGCTGGACAGCAACTTAGAAAACAGCGCTGACGAACACAACGATAGCAACGAAGAACAGCAGCCACGCCGCCGTTCACGTGGCCAGCGTCGTCGCAGCAACCGTCGTGAGCGTCAGCAAGTCGATACCGACAGCAGCACTGAAACACAGGATCAAGCAACAGAGAGCGCAGAGCCAGCTGAGGCCACTGCCAACACTGAAGCTAAACCTGCAGCAGAGCACAGCGAGCAAAAAGTAGCAGCAGCGGTTGAAGTTCAGCCAGCCACTGCACAACCTGCCGCCGCCGATAAAGCCGTGCTGATTGAAGATGCCGCTGCCGGTCGTAATGCCGTTGCCACAATCGATCCAGCGCAAGTCAACACCTTGCCTGCCGAGCAACCTTTACTGCAAATCTCTGAGCCGACACCAGCGCCAGCCACTGCTGTTAAAGCAGAGCCAGCACCAGTTACGCCTGCTGTAACTAGCCAGCCTGCTGCAACAGTTGAAGCGCAGCCAAGCCCAGTTGCCGCAGAGCCTAAAGCACCTGCAGCAGAGGCTAAGCCAGCAACAGAGCCAGAGCCAGCACCAGCAAAAGCGCAACCAGCTGAACCTGCCCAGGTAGAAGCGGTTAAGCCCAAGCCAAGTGCAGCGCCTGCTAAAGCTGCGACGCCAGCACCTGTTGCGCCAGCAGCCAGCCCCGCTAAAGCGCCAGCGCGTCCAGCCGGTCGTGCAGCAAATGACCCGCGTGAGCGTCGTCGTTTAGAGCGCTTAGCACGCGAAGCCGAAGCAGCCCAAGCAACTGAAGCTAAAGCCGAACCAGCCAAGGCTGCAGAAGCTACAGCACCAGTGACCAAGGTTGAAAAAGTTGCGCAGATCAAGCCAGCTGACGAGACGCAGAGCAAGCCTAAGGCTAAGAGTGTCGCAACTGCAGATGCAGCGGCCACTGACTCAGCAGCCAGCGAGCAGCCAGCGCCAGACAACAGCGCCACTGCAGCCATGCAAGTACGTAGCGAAACCCATGCAACCTATGGCGTTGACCGCGTAGAGAGCGCAAGTGACACTGCACAACCTGCAGCAGACTTGCCAAAAGAGACAGCAGCACCGCAGGAGCCGTTATCTAAACAAGATGACGCCCCCGCTACCCAGCAGGATGAAACTAAGCCAAACGCATAGTTTGTAGCTGCGCAATAAAAAAGGATGCCTACTCGGCATCCTTTTTTTTGCTCGGTGTTTAACCATTCAACTCAATCTATCTATAGTGTTGTCAGGCATCTTTTGGAGTACAAAATGGAACGTGTGGTCATTCTGGTCGACGTACAAAATATTTATCATACAACCCGGCAAAGCTTCGCTGCAGGATTTGACTATAACGCGTTTTGGGCCGAGGCTGCAGGCGGTCGTCAGGTGGTTAAAGCCATTGCCTATGCCACAGATCGCGGCGATGAAAAACAGCGTCAATTTCAAAATATTTTACGCGCCATTGGCTTTGAGGTGAAACTTAAACCTTATGTACAACGTGTTGACGGTAGCCGTAAAGGCGACTGGGATGTAGGTATTACCGTGGACACCATGGAGCTTGCAGGTTTAACCGACACACTGGTGCTGGCCTCGGGTGATGGCGACTTTGCTATTTTAGTGGAGCGCATCCAAGAGTTGCATCCAGTGCAAGTTGAAGTCTTTGGTGTAGAAGAATTCACTGCTTTTTCTTTGATTCGTGCAGCGACTAAATTTCGGCCGATTAACGACAGGTTACTGTTAAAGCGCTCTTAACCTGAGGCTCAATCAGCGCCAGTGCAGATTAACTCTCAAGGTAACGCGCTTGCATTGCAGGCTTATTCAGACTGGGATGCTGTGCATTAAACTAGCGGTTGTAGCTCACAGAACGACGCGGGCCCTAAGCCCGCGATGAGGAAGGTGCAGCAGCGACTAGGATGCGCTGTTACTTTGTTCTGGGAAGATATCCAAGCCATGCAGCGCGGTCATCACTTCAGCCAGCGGCAAGCCGACAACGGCACTGTAACTGCCAGAAATAGTACTGACAAAAATACCACCCTTACCCTGAATACCGTAACCACCGGCTTTATCTTGCTGCTCACCGGTCTGCCAATACCATTCAACTTCTTTGCTGGTAATGGGACGGAAAAACACCGTGGTATTCACGCGCTGCACACGGATCTGATCTTTAGTCTTAACGGCAAAAGCAGTCATCACCACATGTGAGCGGCCTGATAAAGCCCGCAGCATAGCTTGTGCTTGCTCTTTATCTTCTGGCTTACCCAGCACTTTATCTTCAAGCACAACAATAGTATCGGCAGCGAGCACAACTGCAGTCTCATCATCTTGCACACTATTAAAACCCGCCTCGGCTTTTTCTTTAGCCAAGCGCTCAACATAGGCGTTGGCTAATTCGTTCGGGCGCTGGCTTTCGTCAATAGCGATATCCAGTACCGAGAAGCTAATATCCGTTTGTGCCATCAATGCGCGGCGTCTGGGCGATGTGGAAGCTAAGTACAGCGTCATACGTTTAAAACCTACGTGTTGGAATCAATGAGTTTACAAGTGAAGTGTAGCGCCATAATGACGATGCGACGGCACTGCATCAGCGGTATCAATACCAAGTATGCTAAGAGTACGATTTAACAAGCCCATGTGTTTCTCCTGTTTGTTGTACCTGGCTGTACTGCCGCATAGGATTATATAGTTTTGATTATGAGCGAAAAGGTGCTTGGGGTCACCTTTTAATCTTTAACAAAGGCGAGCAATACCTCTAGTTGAGTTGCATTGCTGCTCAGCCAACGGCTGCAACTCAATATATCAATCAAATCAACTGGCTGAACGTGCAATCGCCAGCAACTGCAAGGCACCGCTAAAGGCTTGCTGACGTAAGCCTTTTTGGCGCTGAGTATTGTGCAGCAACACAGTGCGCAGCGGATCAGTGTCCGGCAACTGCTCAGCAAAAGCGGTCACGGCTTGTGCATATTTAAGCTGATCAGCTTCTTGCATCACGTCATTGGCTTGCTCAAGCAGTGCAGCCGCAGTCGGCAGTAAAATATGTGTATAACCGCCATGCACAGCAATACTCAAGCCTGCCGTGTCATAGTCACCAAAGTAAATCAGCGGTTTACCCTCAGCCACACACGCCTCGCGCAGTGCTTTACAGCCCTTGCTTTCATCCTGATTACCCCGGTAAATCACCAGCGCATCCAGGGCCTCAATCGGTAACTGATAACGTTGTGGCTGCAAGGCAAAATACTCATAAAAAGCATCACGGTTCTCAACCACCAAAACATGACTATAGGCATTGAGCTGCAAGGTCTGCCAAGCAATATCCATCACCCACTGGCTGGGCGACTCTGTCACCCACTCTGGAAAATACGAACCGCAGTTGGCTTGCGCCATTAAGACCCGGTGCTGCATCGGCGCTACACCCACATTTTTATTCTCACCAGCACCCTGCTGTGCTTGATCAAAGCGACTGCCTTGACTTAAATCCACAGCACTGTTGGCCAAGCTTAACTGCTCAAGCGTGGTATCAATCATCTGTAACACATGGCGATCAAAAGACACTTTACGACCCGCCGCACTTAACCAACGCTGTGTATCCAACTCATGCTCGGCACACCAAGCCAATAAGTCCTGCATGGTTTTATTGGCAGCTGGACGCTCAACGACCAGATGCTGGCCAGCCAACAAAGCATGCACTTCGCGCAATACCTTACGCACCTGTCCGGATAAATCGTTACTCATGCTAAAAGCCCCTCGCTTAACAACTGCAATTGCACATCCTGCACAACCATCACATGGTTAAACACGCTTGCTTTTTCTTCTTGGTAGTGCAAATAAAACGCGTTCTTTTCGCTATCTGGCAAACCTTGGTATTGCGCAATCACCTGATAGACCCAAATCTCTGGATCCCAAGCCAAGCCCGACTCTGCAAGGTAATCTAAAGCACTGTTGCTGCATTCTTGATCTAACACACTGACATAAAAGGACACCACATCCTCATGCAAGGCGCGGCGCTTGGCTAAAACGCTTGCATCCTCTTGCCACAGCAAAGGCGCGGCAACGCTGGGCAGATCCGCGGCTTGCGCAGTTCGCGCAGGCATCTGTGCAATCATATGCTGCATCGCATGTTTATCTTGATGATGGTCCAAGGCAATCGATACGCTCGGGTGCAAAGGCGCCGCCTGATTGACCAGATCCACCACATGACTGCGCTGGGCATAATCAGCGGGTTTAAAATTGGGCTGATCCTGAAAAAACTGCAGCATCCCGCGAATCAATAAATTGCGCGCTTGCTGCTGACGAAAACGTGCCATCAACTCACGTAAACGCTTTTGCACCTCACGCAAACTACTAAAATGCACACTGACCTGCCCTTGCAACTGACGCACCAGTACATGGCGCAAGGCACTGTTGCTGCCGGCATAGTCAATCAATTCGCTAAAATCAATCAGCTCTAAACCATCCAACCAACGCACCACTTCACTGTGCGCTTTTTCATTTTCATGGATCTTATCTTGCACCGTGCTAACAAAGGCGAAGTCGGTATTGAGACGATTCCATAAGCTATCAATACCCGTGGCAATCCGACTGTTCAGGTCATCCACTTCTTGGCCTAACTTCACATATAAATGAGCGCTGCTGTGGTAATCGCCTTTGTATTCTGCGCTATTGATTTTACCGACCAGCAAACGAATGCTGATTAAGAAATCACCGACATCCACATTCACTTTGCGGCGCTGCTCATCTGAGGTCAGGTGAACTAATAAGTCGCGTACAGGGCCAGTGATCTTTAAACCCGAATTTTCATCAGCACGGCGTAAAATATTGGCCTCAATCAGCTGATTGAGCACCCGCGCGCCCACCTGCAGCTCATCAATCTGCGCACCATGGTAATTTTGCACCAGCATTTCGCTGTGTTTACCCAGCAGCTTAAGGCGCTCAATGCCCTGCCTCACCTCTTGCGTGTTGTAATCCAAGGTACTCATTCAAGTAAACCTTCTTGACTCGGCGGCAGTTCATCGTCGATATAAATATTCTCTTCTTCACGAATAAAGCGGGTTAAATCAATCAAATAATCAATTTTGCCGGTGACAATATAGTGATGGCGATCTTTATGCGGCTGATGCAAATAACCATGGTTACGTAAACGATCAAACACTTGCTTGAGTTGACCGGTGACATCCTCACTTTGCGATTGGAAGAAACGCGTCTGCGCTAAAACCTGCAATTGCTCGCGCAAGCTTGGATTATTTTCAATGCGCGCGGCCATATCGTGACGATTAAGAATGTCATTAGCAGTCAAGACATTCTCATGCCCCATGGTTTCTTGCGTGAGCTGCAAGAGTTTGAGCATGGGAATTAAGCTATCTAAGGTTTCTTTAAACTGCTGCGCCAGCTGGTCGCGCACGGGCTGGGTGAGTTCACGCCAGGCCAAAAACCATACACTGCCTTCCGGATTGCTGGCTAAACGACGATTGAGCGGACGCAAATACTCATCAATCGCTGTACGCTGTTCTGCATCTTGCAAGCGAGCAAAGGCGTGGCTGTCAGTGACCTCGCAAATAAAACCACCGGCTAATAGCTGCTCGAGCAAATGACTGTATTGCATCATGATGGTATCTCCTGCGCACGACGCTCTTGTAAACGTTGCGCCAAGCGACTGAGCTTGGGTTCGATACGCTTAAGTTGGCTGCGAGCACTTTTTTGACTGTCTTTTTCAATCAAATAACGGTGTTTAAACAGGGTCAGCACATCCGACTCAGGGTTGGGGAAGGCACCGACAATAAAGATATTGTTATTCTCACAGGCTTTAAACAGCTTCTCGACGTTGTGATAGGCCAAGGTGCCGATTTCATCGATGGGCCAGTGAATGGTCACCTGTGCTGAGCCGCGCAACAGTCGGGTAAAGGCCAGTAAGTACTTACACAGAATCAGATAAGCCATACCGTGACTGGAGGATTCCAACAGCTGACGGTCATTGCGAATAATCAGATCCGTACCGCCCTCATTCAGGTGTAACTCCAAGCGCAATAAGCTCTCAAAGGTGAACTGCTGATCGCTGCGCAGTAACTCAGCCACATCGCTCAGAGCTTCTAAATAGGCATCACTGGGCAAGCGCTCAATATCTTCGCGCCACTCGGAGTAGAGCTTGGCAAAACGCTTTAACGAATCCCAGAAACCCAACTCATCAATAGTGGACTGGATTTTAACTTCTGATTTATTGATCCCTTCCAGTACAAACTCATCGCTGACTTCACGACTCAGATTCTGACTTTCGCTGCTAATGCGGCGATTGAGATCGCTAAAGACCTTAAAGAACCCCTGCAAGTCATTGCCGTAGTTGCGTCCGGTCTCCAGCAAACTTTGTTGCTGGTTATGCAAAATATGCAGCATGTCTTGGAAGGCTAACAAGGTAGCTTGCGGACTGGGCGTCAGACCTAAGCGCTGCTGCTGGTTTTCCCACAAACCAGTAAAGTGTGCGCTG
>DATERP010000070.1:0-4534 GCA_035271385.1 Thiopseudomonas sp.
CAGACCCAAAACATCTACAAGCTAATGCTGAGTGCGTTGCTAAGATCCTCAGCAGCAGAAGCTAAAAACAAAACAGCTGCGCGGATTTATAACCCAAGCGCAGCTGTTATTTACAACGTACAGCACTTTACTTACTACGGATTTTCTCAACAATAGCCGTGGTTGAGCTGTTTTCTACCAGACCTAGTACGCGCACTTCACCGCCATAGGCATAGACCAACTCCGCACCTACAACTTGCTCAACACCGTAATCACCACCTTTCACCAAAATATCGGGCTTGAGCAAAGTAATCAGGCTTTCTGGGGTATCTTCTGTGAAACTCACCACCCAATCCACCGCACCTAAACCGGCAAGGACTGCCATACGACGGTCAACCGAATTAATTGGACGACCTGGACCTTTCAGGCGGGTGACTGAAGCATCGCCATTCACCGCAACGATTAAGCGGTCACCCTGCTCGCGCGCTTGCTCTAAATAGCTGACATGGCCGGCGTGCAAAATATCAAAGCAACCATTGGTAAACACCACACGCTCGCCTTGCGCACGTGCATCTTCCACCGCTGCCTGCAATTGCTGCAAACTCAGCACACCTCGCTCAGCACCGTCTTCACGCTGTAAAGCACGACGCAACTCTGGCGCACTGATGGTAGCCGTACCCAGCTTACCGACCACAATACCGGCAGCTAAATTAGCTAAAGTCATCGCTTGTGGCAGGCTTTCACCAGCCGCCAAAGCGGCAGCCATGGTTGAAATTACCGTATCACCAGCACCGGTCACATCAAAGACTTCACGGGCGCGCGCTGGCAAATGCAAGGCTGGCACGCCATGGCGTAATAAAGTCATACCCTGCTCACCACGGGTAATCAGCAAGGCGTCCAGTTCCAGTTCGTGCAGCATGGCCGTACCGCGCTGCATCAACTGTGCCTCATCCTCACAATGCCCAACCACTGCTTCAAACTCAGCTAAATTTGGCGTGAGTAAGGTCGCGCCACGGTAAATTGAAAAATCCGTGCCTTTAGGGTCAGCCAATACCGCCACACCGCGCTGCTTCGCTGCTTGTAAAAGTGCTTGGTGATTCAGCAAAGTACCTTTGCCATAATCCGAGAGAATCATCACTTTAACGCTATCCAGCACTGATTCCACTTCAGCCAATAACGCTGCAGTATCGGTATTAAAACTGTCTTCAAAATCCATTCGTAAGAGTTGTTGCTGACGGCTCATCGCCCGCAGCTTCACAATGGTGGGCTGACCAGCAATACGTTGAAAATGCGTTTGCACACCCACAGAATGTAATTGCTCAGTCAGCGCATCGGCCGCTTCATCGGCACCCGTGACACCAATCAACTGCACCGGTGCACCTAAGGCAGCAATATTCAACGCCACGTTGGCAGCGCCACCGGGACGGTCTTCAGTGCGCGTAACCTTCACCACTGGCACCGGTGCTTCTGGAGAAATACGTGTGGTGCTGCCATACCAGTAGCGGTCCAGCATCACATCACCCACCACCAATACAGGGGCTTGGGCAAAGGCTGGTAATGGGGATTTCATAATAGAGTCAACCTTAAAAAATTTGCGTCATGATAACACGCCACACCTTAAGCAATTAGCGCCACTGCCAGCGGCATCAGTACGGCAGTCAACACGCCCATCATACTCATAGCGAGTGCAGCAAAGGCACCCGTCTCCTCACCTTCCTGCAAGGCACGTGCAGTACCGATACCATGCGCAATAATGCCTAACGCCATGCCTTGTGCAGCAGGATGAGTGATGCGCAAAATACGCAGTAATTCAAAGCCAAACATCGCTCCAACAATACCGGTCAGCATGACAAAAACTGCCGCCAACGAAGCCGAACCACCGATCTCTTCTGCCACCAGCATCGCAATCGGCGAAGTCACTGATTTGGGCGCCATAGTTTTTAAAATCATGGTTTCTGCCCCAAAGAACCACGCCAAAGCTACACCTAAAATAGTTGCAAACAATCCACCCACAAACAGGGTAATCAGCGTTGGCCACAACACTTGACGCACCCGCCGTATATTCAAGTAGAGCGGTACTGCCAGCGCAACGGTAGCTGGACCTAAAATAACACCGAGCAACTGCGTACCTTGTTTATAGTCGGCGTAATCAATCCCTAGTAGCAGCAATACCGAGATCAGCACGACCATCGAGATTAATAAGGGCTGCAACAGTATCCAGCGCGTTTTCTCATAGGCCGCCACAGCAAGCTGATACACACCTAAAGTTAAACCAACAAAAAAGAGAGGGTGATGAATCACTGCATCTAAAGCCGCCTGCCATTCAAGAGTCATATATCCCCCTTATTACGCGCTTGACGATTAATCAAAACTTGCATCAACCAGCCAATAAAGACCATGGACACCAATAGTGAAATCACCAGCGAGCCGGTAATCGCCCAAAAATCGGCTTTAATATCGGCCACATGCGCCATCACCCCAATGGCTGGCGGTACCAATAGCAAAGGCAAATAGCGTAATAAACTGGTCGCTGCTTGATTAATCGGCTCATTCACACCGCCGCGTAGCATCAAATATATAAATAACAGCACTAGGCCAATAATAGCGCCCGGTATAACAGGCAAGAAAAGTACGTTCAGCGCTGTTCCAGCTAACTGGAACGCTACTAGCAAGCTCAGACCACGTAATAACATCTCGCTCTCCAATAATTTTTATTAACGACGCACAGTATACGGGTAAGGATTGCTAAAACTAAATGTGAACACAGGATATGTCGCAGGCAAAACTCTAACAGCAGCTTAAAGTAGAGATTTATTGCAACACATAGCAAATTTCAGACAATAAAAAACCCGCACGAAGCGGGTTTTTTATACACAGAGGACGCAATCAATTACTTGATTTTGCCTTCTTTGTAAATCACGTGTTTACGGATAACTGGATCAAATTTTTTGATTTCCAGTTTATCAGGCGTAGTACGCTTGTTCTTATCTGTAGTGTAGAAGTGACCGGTACCAGCACTTGACACTAAACGGATCAAATCACGCATGATATTCCCCTTAAACCTTGATGCCGCGAGCACGAAGCTCAGCGAGTACTGTGTCGATTCCGCGCTTATCAATCACACGCATGCCTTTTGCAGATAAACGTAAACGTACAAAACGGTTTTCGGTTTCTACCCAAAAACGGTGATGCTGCAAGTTTGGCAGGAAACGGCGACGGGTTTTGTTATTGGCGTGGGAAATTTTATTCCCTGTAACCGGACCCTTACCGGTTACTTGACAAACTTTTGACATATCTCAGCCCTCATAAACCACATGCTCAACCCAGCATGGGTTGGCTGCTTTAAAACGTAATTGGATTCGTAGGTCGTTAAAAACATGACGGTTTTTATAACCTGCATATTATTACCCAGACTTAACTAAGGAACAACAGCAGTACTAAATTATAGTACTAATCTGGTTCTCTTAGAATCGAGCCGTGCTTTATAGCAGAAAGCCGTTCATGAATCAAGGATAGCTACATTTTTAAACACATCGCGTGTTGACTGCTTTAATCACATCCAGCCATTTTCAACCATGGATAACGGCTCACCATCACCCACGATAAAATGATCCAAAACTCGCACATCAACCAGCGCCAGCGCCTCTTTCAGGCGTTCGGTTAACACCTTATCTGCCTGGCTGGGTTCGGTGATTCCACTGGGGTGATTGTGGGTTAAAATCAATGCCGCAGCATTATTGGCTAAAGCACGTTTTACCACTTGGCGCGGATAGACACTGGCACCATCAATCGTGCCATAAAATAAAATCTCAAAGGCTAAAACTCGATGTTTAGTATCTAAAAACAAACAAGCAAAGACTTCATGCAACTCATGCCGCAATTTAGCTTTAAGAAAATCACGCACCGCTTGCGGACTTTCTAATGCAGATTGACGCTGAATACTGGCGGCTAAATGCCGGCGCCCCATTTCCAATACGGCTTGCAACTGTGAATATTTGGCCGGCCCTAAGCCTGGATGGCTGGTAAAGCTGTTTTGATCCGCCTCTAGCAACTGACGTAAACCACCAAAAGCACCTAATAAATCTCGAGCCAAATCCACTGCATTACGTCCACGCACACCAGTGCGCAAAAAAATGGCCAACAACTCCGCATCTGATAAAGCACCCACACCGTACTCCAGCAAGCGCTCACGCGGCCGCTCATTAATCGGCCAACTCTGCATACTCATAGACGAACTCCTTGTCATCCATGCGCACCTCACACAGCACGCGCATCCTGATTTAATCCTTATGGATCAGCCACTGCCGCTCCAACAGCGGCTATGTTATCTTAGACAAGATATTCAAATTGGCCATTATTGCCATTTATAAATACAACTTCAGACGACAGGCAAACCCATGCAAAGGCTGTTTCAAAAACGCATTATTGTTGGCATTGGTGGCGGGATTGCTGCCTATAAAAGCGCAGAACTGGTTCGCCGTTTACGTGATTTAGGTGCCGATGTGCATGTGGTGATGACCCGTGGTGCACGTGAATTTATCACCCCACTGACCTT
>DATERP010000071.1:0-7931 GCA_035271385.1 Thiopseudomonas sp.
ATACCGGCACCTCCCAGATGTCCTGTCTGGAGCTGATGGCCAAGAAAATTGCAGTCTCACAGAGTACATCAGGCGATATACCAGAATCAGGACTTGATTCTCTAAACTCGGATGGTGACTCAGTTGAAATGGCCCTTGCAAGGCAGCTTATTTCAAGTCATTAACCCACTACCACAGCCTCGTAAGAGGCTGTTTAGGAGCTAACATAATGGAGCACTTCACATACACAGCTGAGTTCACTCACCCGCTTTGCCCATACTGCAGCAATAGGGTGCCCTGTGATCAAGACGACCCAACCGTACCCTGGATAGGTACTTGCAAAAGCGGTCATACCGCTATTTACGAGCTGGATGACGAGGACGATAACTCCTAAACCTGATAGGCCGCATACGCGGCCTTTTTTAATACTGTTTACACCCGCTCTAGCCTAATACAAATAGACTGTTAGACATGCCGATATTCTTTTTTCAAAACTTTTTCTCTAGCCCTCAATAAAGCAAAGTGCACGTTTTTCTGCTGAGGGATGCACGCTTTACCGGCACACTGATATTTTTCATTGTCATTATTCTCGAGTATAAACTTTCAGCCGTTGCTTTATAAAAACACAAGCACAAAAGCTTTATTTTAGATTGGTTTTTAGGAGGCGATCATACTCCGTTTAATCATATCAACCGCATTTATTTCGGCAGAATTGAGTATCGACACATACGACTGACTGGCTCAACGATCAATATCAATTATATTATTTTTTGTAATGTGTTTTTATTCTTATACGGGCTCGGATGCATTTACCACGCTCACCACGCTACTTCAGCCCCACTGACACCCTTGACTCATTGCAAGTCAAAAGGTGCCAGTGATTGCGCTAGGTTAATTGACGGCTGTTAGCCCAATTTAACGACGCGAATCATTGCCGGATCATCAGCATGCTCTAAAAGGATCTTGCATACCCGCGCCTGCCATAGACGGGCAAACTCGAAATGCAGGTGGCCAAAAGGGGCTGCTAACGAAAATACACACAAATCCTTTGCCCAGCTATCTCATGCACCTGTATGGGTAACTGATAAATATCACTGAGCACCTCACCGCGAATAATCTGTTCGGGTGTGCCTTGATAAGCCACCTGTCCCTCACGCATGGCAATAATCTGGTCTGAATAACAAGAAGCAAAATTGATATCGTGCAGCACCACGACCACGGTTTTGCCTTTTTCATCGGCAGTACGGCGCAATAACTGCATCATGCCCACGGCGTGGTGCATATCAATGTTGTTGAGCGGCTCATCAAGCAGCACGTAATCAGTGTCTTGGCACATCACCATGGCCACGTAAGCCCGCTGCCGTTGCCCGCCTGATAGCTCGTCTAAATGACGCTGCTGGTACTCCTCCAGCGCCAGATAATGGATAGCCTCATCAATGTGCTGCTGATCGGTATCGGTAAGCCGCCCACCCGAATGAGGAAAACGACCGAAAGCCACTAGGTCGCGCACGGTTAAGCGCAGTGCAGACTCATTATGCTGGCGTAAAATTGCCAGACGTTTTGCCAGCTCCGCCCCTGGGGTGCGGGTAATATCCAAGCCATCCACCTGCACACGGCCTGCAGTCATGGGTGTCAGGCGGCTGATCATGGATAACAAGGTGGACTTGCCAGCACCATTGGGGCCAATAATAGAAGTCAGCCCACCTTTACTGATGTTGATACTGACCTCATTGACCACCAGCCTGTCGTGATAAGCCTTACTCACGCCTTGTGTTTCAATCATTGTTTAACTCCACGCAACAACAGCGCAATAAATAACACACCACCGCAAAGCTCGATCACCATGACCAAGGGCAAGCGGGTACTCAGCAGATGTTCAAACAACACTTGCCCACCTAGCAAACACACAATGGCTGCTAAAACACTGGCCGGCAAATTCCAAAGATGCTGATGACTGCCGGTAATCCAATACGCCAAATTCGCCACCAACAAACCGAAAAACAACATGGGCCCCACTAAAGCGGTGCTAATGGACAGCAGCACGCCGACCAACAGCATTAATAGCGTGACGACTTTGCGATAAGGGACACCGAGATTAATCGCTACATCACGACCTAAACTGAGCACATCCAACTGACGACGCAAATGAAACAACAACCCACTGCAGAACACCGCTGCGGCTAAGCCCACCCATAACAACTGCAGATTGACACGATTAAAATTAGCCACGCTGCTGCCCTGCTGAATGGAAAACTCACTGGGATCAAAGACACGCGCCGATAAATCCGCCAGCTCGCGAAACAGCAAGCCACCGACCATGCCCAGCAAGATCAGCATGTGCAGGCCGCGCACTGAGCCGTTAAACAACCAACGAAACAGCAGTAACGCGATGCTCACCATCACTGTGACCTCAAGGATAAACCGCAACTCCAGCGGCCAGCCCTTGCCGAATTCAGTTCCCCAAAGCAGCAAAGCAAGCGTATGCACCAGCACATAGAGCACATCAAAACCCATCAGCGAAGGCGTTAAAATACGGTTGTGGGTAATGGTTTGAAACACCACAGTGGCTAACCCCATGCTCAGCGCCACCAGCAACATAGCCAGCAAACGGGTGCCGCGGTACTGCACAATAAACGCCCAATCGCTGTGCACATTAAGAGTCATAAAACCCAGCACACTGCCTAGTGCCAGCACAGCGGTAAGACTTAACAACCATCGACCGCGCTTCGTTAAGCCCATTGCCGGCGCCCCCGTACTAATATCACGATAAACACCAGACTACCGGCGATGGCTAATAGCGTTGCCGAAGGAATTTCATAGGGATGAATCAACACTCGACCCAGCAAGTCAGCAGCCAGCATTAGTGCTGAACCAGCCAGCGCCACCACAGGAATAGCGCGGCGCACATTATCGCCCGTCAATAGACGCACTAAATTCGGTACGACCAGACCTATAAAAGGCAAAGCACCGACAATAACCACCACACTGGCAATAATCATCGACACCAACAGCACCCCGAGCGCGAGCAGTGCCGGATAATTCACCCCAACATTGGTGGCAAAATCCTTACCCATGCCAAGCACGGTAAAACGATCCGCTAATAACATCGCCAGTACAGTGATGCCAGCCGCCACCCACAGCAATTCATAACGACCACGCAAAATCGCCGAAAAGTCTCCACTACTCCAAGAGCGTAATGCCTGTGACAGTTCAAACTGATGCGCCAACAAACCACTGGCTGCCGCAATCACCCCGGCTAACACCAGCCCCAATAAAGGCACAATCAACGCTGAACGTAACGGAATGCGCTTTAACACTGACAAAAACAGCACGGTTCCCATGACGGCAAACAGGCTCACCACACTGAATTTCAGCCACAGCGCCATACTTGGCGCAACAATCGCACAGAGCAGCACGCCGAGCGCCGCCGCATCGACCGTACCCACCATCGACGGTTCAACCAAACGATTACGCGCCATCATTTGCAACAACAAACCCGCCACCGCTAAAGAAGCGCCCGCTAAAATCAGCGCCAGGGTGCGCGGCCAACGGCTGACAAACAACAGCTGCGTAATACGATCATCCGGTTGGGTAAACAAATGCAGCAGATTCATGCGGCTGGCACCCAGGTTTAAACTGACCAGCGCCAACACAAAAACCAACACCACCAAGCCCAGCAACCACAACACAATACGCGATTGAGCCTTTGTAGAAGAAGTTACAACCATACAATTCGCTTACTAGGAAAGAGCCGCCATACGCAGCTAAAGACACTCTTGCACATACAGGGTTTGCTGGTTGCCAACTCTGTATGTGCAAGGCAGCTCAAAGGGTTACTTAGAAAAAACATCCACTAAGCGTTCAACGTTACCCTGCATCACGCCTAAGCCACTGTTATCCAGCAAATACCAACTGACCGGCTCCAGATACACAATCTGCCCTTTCGCACCTGCAGTGGTGGCGTTTACCAGCTCGTTATCCATCATGCGTTGCGCCGCCACGCCTTCACGACCAATAGCCGCATCACGGTCCATCACAAACAACCAGTCCGGATTGGCTTCCAGTAAAAACTCATAGGACACCGCCTGCCCATGGCGACCCACTTTTAAGTCTGCCACCGCCGGCTCTACCCCAAACACATCGTGAATCATGCCAAAACGTGTCCCTATGCCAAAGGCGCTCATTTTTCCACCGGTGGTTAACAAGGTGAGTCCTTTACCCTGCTTAGCACTTAGGTTTTGCAGCTGCTTAACCGAGGCCTGCAACTTAGCAATTTGCTCAGCGGCCTGTTGTTCACGGTCAAATATCTGCCCAATAATTTCTGTGTTGCGCACCACGCTACCGAGCAAGTCGGTAGGATCAGGAGTTAAATCCAGAGTCGGCCCATACTTAGCCACTTCATCGTATTTCCCGCTAGCGCGACGACCTAAAATAATCAAATCCGGCTTTAAGTTTTTCAGCGCTTCATAATCAGGCTCGAACAACGTACCCACTCGCACAAAACGCGCACCAGCATACTGATCCAGCATCGGTGGCACGATGCCAGAGGTCGGAATCCCCTGCGCTTCTATACCCAGCACAGCCATGGTATCCAGTGTGGACCAATCCAGTACCGCCACAGTTTTAGGCAGTTTCTGTACCTGGGTTTGTCCTTTGGCATGCTCAACGGTTAAAACCTCTTGCGCCTGCACAGGAGCAGTTAAGCAGAGCAGTAAACTCAGTAGTGAAAAAGTGCGCAAAGCAGTAAAGTATCTAGCGCGCATAGCGGGCTCCTTAAGAATCTCTGTGATAATTGGCAGTGTTATTTCTATAAGACGCTGCATAATATATGCGATTGATTCTTATTTGCAAGCATTTATATTGCATAGCCCGTCAGACGCACAGCTGTCGCTGGCATGGCCTACTCCTACCACAAACCGCCGCCTCTACTGCGGGAACGCAATTTTTGCGCGAATGTAACTAGCCGGCAGCGCTTGAGCTGGGTTTAGAGTCCGTATCGCGCATAAGATGCGCGAAGCGGACTTGAAATCACGCAAGAGCAACAGGATAAAACCGGTTGTGCCGGGTTCGGCCTACATTCGCGCAAGAGTTGCGCTCCCACAAGAGCCGTGCAAAGCGTTCGGCGCCTGCCAACCGCTTTACAATGGAACTGTGGGAGCGCGCTGAGAACCCTGCCGAGCTTAGCTGCTCCTGTAGGTCGGGCTTCAGCCCGACACGTCAGCCTAAAGGCATGACCTACATGGACAACCGCCAATCACCCAAAAGTTGTGCTTCTACAAGAGCTGTGCCAAGCGACCGGCTGCGTGCAAACCGCTTTACAGTAGGACTGATAGCCAGGTGCTTGCTGAAGTCAGGAGGGGTTAGAAACCAGCTACACCCTTAAATGCGAAGAGCCGCTTAAGCTCTTAGAGTTGAGCGTGATCCGCTAAATATGAAGGGTTCGCGTTTTTGCAGGGTGATTAATGTGCGCCCAGTTAGCGAAAGGTGAGCAAGCTCGAATTGCTGCAAGCAGCTGTCTTGCTAAGGGCGGAAAAGCTGCGTATAAGCAATGCTTTACTATTAAATAAACCAAGTGGGCTTGGCGGCGAAACGCGCATGCTTACTAATATAATGTTAACTTCTTGGAGGTAACCACGAGATGGATATCGGTAACTGGATTTCGGTCTTTATGGGCTTGATTGCAACAGCGTCTATAGTTGTCACTTACGCTGTATTTCGCTCATCTACTGATCCCGTCGTTATCGTTTATGCCGATCCCGATCTTAAACGGCCTTCCATTGTAAATCTTATTATCAAGAATATCGGTAATGGCGCAGCCCACAGCATAAAGTTCAAACCAACTCGGCCATTGCCCTATGAAGCATTTAGCATAGAAGTGCCAGAGAAAATGCCAGCTTCGATGGAGGTTGGCCCCATCGTCACAGGTATTCCATTTTTAGCACCCGGCCAGCAAATCACATTAACTTGGGGACAATACGGAGGCCTTTACAAGTATATCGGTGATGAGCCAATACAGGTTGGAACCCAATATTATGCAGTGGGAAAGACGAGGTTTTACTCTCGGCGATTGAGCGCAACTTCCTCGCTGGATGTCAGGACATTTGAGCGCAGCGAATCATCAGAACATGGGTATGGACCTAACTTAGTCAAAGAATTCAAGGCTCTCAATAAGTCATTCGTCGCAGTCAACAAGGGGGTTCAACAGATTGCAGACCGAGAAAAAAGTTAACAATCGCAAGCACAGCGACGGCTTTTTCATTGCGGCTGCGCCTCCATTACAAAGCCGCGCATGCTGCGGGCGTTACATACCAAAAGTGCATACCTCTTTGCAGTATTATTTTTAAGATTATAAAAAAAGGATTGATATGACGGATTTAAAATATACTCGTGGTTCTGAATGGCGGAAATGGGATCTTCATATTCATACCCCAGCATCGTTTCATTGGAATGGACCGAGATTTACGTCTGATCCTTACTCTCCAGAAAACATAGCCCTTGTCGATGAAATGATTTATGCATTAAATGCTGCTGAACCGGCGGTATATGCAATTATGGACTATTGGACTTTTGATGGCTGGTTTGCACTGAAGCATCGGCTGTCACAAGCTGGTGCACCTAAGCTAGAAAAAACGGTTTTTCCTGGCATTGAATTGCGCTTAATGTCTCCAATGAAAGGACGCCTTAATGCTCACGTTTTGTTCTCTGATAAAATTGATGACCAAGACTTAGTAGATTTTAAATCCAATCTTCTAATTGAGATTCCAGGGAAAAATTCAAGAAATCTGTCAAACGCAGCATTGATAGATTACGCTCGTTTAGTTCCAACTGATAAGTTGCAGCATCATGCATTAGATAAAATTAAAGTAACAACAGATGATAGTTATGCGCTTAAAGCGGGCTCAATAATGGCTGAACTTAACTGTGAAAGTTATAAGCATGCTATTGCTAAAGTCAAAAACAATAATGCTATTGGTTTTATGCCTTTTGATACTAGCGATGGATTAACTGGAATAGAAAGAAATGAACATTACGCCTATGTGTTAGGTCTGTTTAAATCCTCCCCCATCTTTGAGACTAGAAATACTGGTTTATGGGAAGCCTTTTCTGGCACAAAAACCGACCGAAATTCTGGGTGGATAGCCGAGTTTCAAGCCGCTCTTAATAACACTCCGAGGTTGGCTGTATCAGGAAGCGATGCCCATTGCTTTATCGGAAAATCTGATGACAATAATAAACGCGGATATGGCGATTACCCATCAGGTAAAGCAACTTGGATTAAAGCAAATCCAACTTTTGAAGGGTTGCAACAAGCCATAAAAGAACCTGCAAAGCGCTCATTTATTGGAGAAAAACCACCTAAAGTGGCTCTTCGCATTTAAGGGTGTAGCTGATTTCTAAACCCTCCTGACTTCAGCAAGCACCTGGCTATGTAGTGGGTTACATTTCTAAAGCCCAGGGCGGTACCTCGCAAGTGTTCAAGTCGTCCGTTGATAGCTTCTGTTGGACCGTTGCTGGTTCCTGGTCGGTCGAAGTAGGCAAGGATGCTCTGGGCGTATTTTTTCAGCGTTTTCCCCAAGCCTTTCACCTCGATGAGCGCTTTGGGCAAGTCGCTGGCTGTAATGATATTTATAACCTCTTGCATGAGCTTTTTGCCGCGCCCTCGATCCGGCTCGTTGTAGGCGCTGACCACCCGTTGGTACATGCTCCAGGTGCAGTCCACTTCAAGGTGGCGCTCATCTGCAAACAGCTGGAACAGCTGCTTTTTGTTGGCGTCAGACAGGTAGCTGATCCGGGTCAGTAGCGTTCGACGACTTTTGTAGAGCGGGTCGTTTTTACGCCCTCTGCGGCCCAGGATGTCGTGTTGCACACGCCGGCGGCATTCATCCAGCATGTTGCTTGCCCAGCGCACGACATGGAAAGGATCCAGCACGGTTTGGGCTTGAGGCAGGGCT
>DATERP010000072.1:0-6793 GCA_035271385.1 Thiopseudomonas sp.
AAACGTGCACGGGTTAACTCGCGCGCAATACGCTGCTCAATCTGCTGCAACTGGGCTTGGATTAATGCTGACAACTCAGGTTGCTGCTTGAGTTCAGCACGCTGCAGCAAACTCATCAGTACCGCCAAAGGCGTTTTGAGCGCATGACCTAAATTACCGATACCTTTACGCGAGCGCTGCAGCATCTCTTCGGTATGCTGCAATAAGCGATTCACCTGCTGCACTAACGGCTGTAGCTCAAGCGGCAAATCGTTTTCTAACTGGCTACGCTGACCGCGTTGTAACTGCTCAATCTGCACCCGTGTTCGCTCTAACGGCTGCAAAGCTCGGCGCACCAGCACGCGCTGCAATAGCAAGGTCAAGAGCAGCGCCAGCAGACCTAAGCTACCGCCAATAATCTGCGCCTGCTGAAAACTAACCAAAACGGGACTGTAATCATGTGCAACAGTGATTTTTATATCAGTTTTATAACGTTGATAACGTCCTTGGTAGAGTAACAACTGCTGCTGTTCTGGCCCTGGCACCAAGGTGCCCGCCACCACCTCATCTTGCGCTTGAGCCAACGAAAAGTCCCACAATGAGCGTGAGCGCCAGCGCTGCTGGTCAAACTCAATGATAAAATACTCACCCGAAAAAGGTTTGGAAAAAACCGCATCATAGTGTTGCTTATTGAGCTGTATACCTTGCGGCCCCTTGACCAGCGCGGCCAGCAGATTTTCAGCTTGAGCTTGCAAGTTACCCTGCATATGTTGGCGCAAACCGCGATCAACAATCCACAAGCCTGCTTGCGCCACCACTAAGCCCATCACTATCAGCAGTAGCGCTAAACTGAATGTCAGTTGCCGTTGAATAGACCGCTTCACGGTGCGAGATCACAGCCAGCAAAACGATACCCTTGGCCACGGCGCGTCTCGATCACCGTGCGCCCTAACTTGCGGCGCAAATGATTAACATGCACCTCTAAAACATTAGAGTCTCGTTCGGTTTCACCATCATACAAATGTTCTGCCAAATGACTTTTGGATAACACTTGCCCCGCATGCAACATAAAGTAGCGCAGCAAACGAAACTCGGCACCGGTCAACTCAATCTCTTGCCCTTGGCTGTAGACGCTTTGCTGCGACTCATCCAAACGCAAGCCTGCTGCATTAAGGTGACTTTGATTGGCAAAACCATGACTGCGACGCAATAACGCCTGCACTCTTAAGTACAATTCTTCCTGATGAAAAGGCTTGGTTAAATAGTCATCGGCACCCGCTTTTAAGCCATCAATGCGCTCACTCCATGCGCTACGTGCGGTTAAGATCAACACCGGTGTAGTGATGGCTGCGGCGCGCCATTGTGCCAGCACTTGCAGGCCAGGTAAGCCGGGCAAACCCAAATCTAAAATGATTAAATCATACGGCTCAACCGCACCTTGATAGGCTGCATCACGACCGTCGGTGAGCCAATCCACCGCATAGCCCAATTGCTGCAGACCCGCGCACAGTTCATCCGCTAACGCAATGTGATCTTCAACCAGCAATAGGCGCATTAATCATCCTCTTCATCTTTTAATAACTCACCGCTGCTGGCATCAAACTTCAGCTCGCGCACCTGCCCTTGTACGGTCAGTAACTCAACCTCATATATATAACGGCCACGCTTGTGCTCTAACTCCAACTCTAACAGGCGCGCTTGCGGATGCCGCTCTAAAGCGCGCTGCCAAAACAGTTGCGACGAGAGAATCGTGCCTTGACGATGCAATTTTAGTGCCTCATCGTGCCCTAAATCACGAGCCCAAGCAGTGGTAGCAGCCGCAAAATACAGCACGATCAAGCTGATCGATAGAGCGTTTTTACGCATCAGTCATCCTGTCGGTTTTTTAAGATCTCAGCAGTGGTGGCATCCATTTCAATTTCCCACTCTTGGCCTTGAGCATCGCGCAGATCGACTTGATAAATATAACGGCCATACGACTCTTCAAGCTCAGTGTCTAAAATAGTCGCCTGTGGATGCAGCGCCAAGGCAGCCTGATCCAGTTTATCAAACGCTAAAATAGTGCCGGACACGCTCAATTCAACTGTTTTAGCAGGGCTGACATCTTTGGCCTGAACCAAACCTGCACCCATCAATAAAGCACCAGAGATGCATAATGCTGTTAATTTTTTCATGATTATTTCCTTGTTTAGAGTGATTCAACACAACCCTATGGTGTGTCGACACTCAATAATCTACAGGCGTAAGCTTAACTGAAACTTAAAAGCAGGCCGCGCAGTCCGAATCAATCCAGACGCTGTACACCTACAGCATGGCATACCTGCTAAACTGCTCCCATTAAAATCAACTATTGCGGATCTATTTGTGGAAATTTTTAAAGAGTTTACCTTTGAGTCAGCACACCGTTTACCGCATGTACCCGATGGGCATAAATGCGGGCGCTTACATGGGCACTCCTTTCGTGTTGCTCTGTATTTAAAAGGTGAGGTTGATCCACAGACCGGCTGGATTCGTGACTTTAGCGAAATTAAAGCCCTCTTTAAACCGACCTATGAACGCCTAGACCACAATTATTTAAATGATATTCCTGGCCTCGAAAATCCAACCAGCGAAAATTTAGCGCGCTGGGTGTGGAATGAAATGAAGCCACTTATTCCAGAACTGTCACGGATACGTATCCATGAAACCTGCACCAGCGGCTGTGAATACAGCGGTCAATAAATCTCCAGCACCAACGCCTAAGCCTGCTGGGTTTAGGCGCGCAGTGCGTGTGTGTTTACTGCTCTGTGCATTACTGATTGCTGCAACACTCGCCCTACCCTACGCATTACCTTGGCTGTTACAGCAACAGGATATTGACTATGCTTGGCAACCCCAGTGGCATCTCAATGGCTTGAGTGCTGCAAACGTACAACTGACGTTGCCTAATGCCAATACGCCTGCGCAACATTTGAAAATTGATCAACTGCGCATCGAATGGGCTTGGCAGGCATTTCCTATCAAACGCCTGCAAGCCCAGGGCATTCAAGCCTACTGGCCACTCAACAATGACGCTGCGCCAGCAGAGCAATCGGCATTCGCTTTACCTCAAGCTCTGCTCAGATGGCTGCCTCAGCAACTCGAGCTTAAGCAGATTGATGCTGATCTACCCGGCATTGGCCGCTTACAAGGCTCGCTACAACTGCAAGCCAGCTCCCAAGGTGTACTTTGGCAGCCAGCCTACCTGCAGACAGACTTAACCTTAGACAACTTGCAAGGCACCTGGCTCGACAGCATCCCGACTGAGTTCCAACCCACCCAGCTCACTGCCAATATCACCACCCACCCTGACCATCAGCACAGTGCCGATGATCAACAATTACTCGTCATCGATTTGCACAGCCTTGGCCCGATGCGCCTACAGATCAATGGTTTGCTCGACTTACAGCAGACACCGAGCTGGCAAGGCTCTTTAACCCATGCACAAATCTTTATGCAACTCGATGAGTTAACACAGCAAAACCTACAAGCCGAACACATCCAACTGCAGGCGTCCCTCAACGCCCAAGCAGACACAGAAGGGTTCTCGCTCAGCCTCGGAGAGCAGTCCCATCTGCTAGCACGTCATTTAAAACTATCAGAACTGGGGCAGGCGCAAGCACTGCGTTTAGACCTGAGCACATTCAATATCAGCGGCCTCATTGCGCAGCCATTGCAAGCACAAGCCAGTAGTGTTCTCCGCGTGCAGCTCGAACAACTACAGAGCACACAACTGCATGCGCAAGACTGGACGCTAGCAGGACAGATTGACGGACAACTCGCTGATCTTAATATCAGTGCAGCTCTCACCAGCAGCCAAGGCATCAGCCTCAATACCCAAGCACATGTACTAGCGGGCTCACTGCAGGGTCGTATCCAACTGGACACCCTTTCGTTCACAGACACCAATGCTTTGGCTGCCAGCTTGCGCGCCTGGCCTGAGCAAACAGTGCTCAACCGCGGACAACTCAGTAGCGCAATCGATTTTAGTCTGCACACAGCGCAGCCTCTTGAGATGCAGTTACAACTGCAGGCTCAAGACCTACACGGCACTCTAGACAGCAGCCGTTTTAGTGATTTGGACCTAAATTTTCATAGCCCGCTTAAACTACAGTTCGTTGATGAACAGTGGCAGGCTCATCTAGACAATGCGCAACTCAGTCTGGAGTTAGCCAACCTGCGCGACTCAGCGCTACAGGCACAACAGCTACAGGTCAGCACTCAATTCAATGCACAAGCAGACGCGAACACCTTCAGCCTCACCTTGGATAAAAGCACTCAACTGCAAGCACAGCAACTCAAATTCAGCGATGCCGCTCAAGCCAATTCAATCAGCCTGCAACTGCCCAATTTACAGATTAAAGGCGCCAGCAACATGCCCTCGCAAGCAACACTGCACAGCTCGTTAAGCGCACAGATCAAGCAACTCAGCGCCGAACAACTGCATACGCAAAACTGGGATGTAAACGGTACACTCAGCGGTGCTCTATCACAACTCAAGCTCAAAGCTGAGCTGAGCAACACCCAAGGCTTAAAGCTCAATAGTCACATGCAGCTGCTGGCAAACTCTGTACAAGGTCAAGTCACCTTAGACGAGGTGTTCTTTAAAGCGGGCAACCCCCTGCAAACCACCCTCAAAGACTGGCCCGAGTTAATCTCTTTTACCAGCGGTCGTATCAATGGCAGCAGCAAGTTTACGATTCCCTACCAAGGTGCAGCCAAACTTTCCTTTACCGCAAGCGGTAGTGGTCTCAGCGGTATCGTCAATCGCAGCGAGCTGAGTAACCTGAGTCTTGATGTCAATGGACAGCTCACCGGGCCCACGCTCAAACTGAGCATCCCAACCTTAACCGTCGAGCAACTTGACCCAGGGGTTCCAATTGGCCCCATTGAACTGCGTGACGCCCATTACCAAGCCAACACTGCACATATGCTTGAAGGCCTAGCCGACTGGCAACATGTACAAGCCAACTTACTCAATGGTCGTGTTTGGCTCAATGCGCAACAACTGGACTTAAAATATGCACAATCGGTGCTTTTACAGGTGGAAGGTTTGGAACTGCAAGAGCTGTTTCGAGTCTATCCTGCCGAGGGTTTAACGGGATCAGGAACAATTGACGGGCAATTACCACTGTATTTTGATCATGATTCTTTCTCGGTCAAGGCAGGCCAACTGCAAGCTCGAGCGCCCGGCGTGTTGCAATTTCAATCGGATAAAATCAATGCCTTAGGCAAGACCAATCCGAGCATGCGCCTCGTTGCTGACGCCTTGGAAGATTTTCACTTTAACCTGCTTAGCTGCAGCCTAAGTTATGATGAGTCAGGTAAGCTGTTATTAAATGTGCGCTTACAAGGGCAAAACCCTGATGTTGAAAAAGGCCGCCCCATTAACCTCAACGTCAATCTTGAGGAAGATATTCCAGCGTTACTTGCCAGTATTCAACTGAGCAATCAGGTCAGCGAAATTATTCAAAAACGTGTTCGAGAACGCCTCGAGAAACGTTAAACAGGAGGCATCTATGCGCAAAGTACTTATTCCCAGCCTGCTGCTACTGGCTGTATTCAGTAGTGCATGCACACCAACGGTGCAGTTAGCCGTGCCCAACGAGCCGATTAATATCAATCTTAATGTTAAAATTGAGCACGAAATTTATATCAAGGTGGATAAAGCCCTTGATAATATTTTTGATGAATCCAGCGGTTTATTCTAAGGAGCACAGCATGACTATTCGTAAATTTTTAATGCCAATTTTATTGGCGAGCAGCTTGCTCAGCACTCAAGTTTTAGCGCTGGATCTCAATGGTGCTATGAGCAGCCTAAGCCAAGCCAAATCAGCCGGTTTAGTCGGTGAGCAGCCCAATGGTTATTTAGGTGTAGTGCAAGCCCAAGGCAATGCTACAGAAGTGGCGCACTTAATCAATGATGCCCGCCGCGCCGAGTACCAGCGCCTGGCCAAAGATAATAACTTGCAACTGAGTGATGTAGAAACCATGGCCGGCAAAAAGGCTCTAGAGAAAACTTCGCCTGGCCATTACATTCAAATCAACGGCAAATGGCTGAAAAAGTAATAAACCTCAGATAAAAAGTAGATTTGCGCTCGATACCCTTTGAGATTTCAAACACTTAGGGTATAGTCTGTCTGGTTTTCAGCCACCGCCTGAAAACATCGTCGGGGCGTAGCGCAGCCCGGTAGCGCACTTGCATGGGGTGCAAGGGGTCGAGTGTTCGAATCACTCCGTCCCGACCATATAAATCAATGACTTAGGCCAGCCTTAACCAGCTGGCCTTTTTCATTTCTGGGAAAGGGGTAAACAAAGGGGTAAACACGTTTACTTGCTTGCACCAGCAATCACTTCTTCTCATTCAGCAACAGAACACTAGCTGACATAGCAAAAACTGAACTTCCTTCATCTACATCCAGCTAATCTAATCCTGCCTTAAAAATTCAGCCTACAATTCAGGCGTAATTGCTTACCAACAGCAGTTACTCTAAAAGCATCCACAACCCATTCTCTCGCCAGCAGCAATTAGCTCACTGGTACGCCCCACCGACCTCTCTCCAAAATTTTACACTCACACATTACTGTCGTGACCATGACGTCATTTTCATTTGGAGATTTAACCATGACAGTACAATGCCCACAATGCGGCTCTACAAACACTCACCCAACACACAGTGTCGTAATGACCTCAGCTGGGATTGGCGCAATCGGTGGTATTGCCGCCGTCTTCGCTAAGACCTTCAGCAAGGGGGCTCCCACCAGTGGGGTCCAGCTTGCTGCCAGCTTACTAACC
>DATERP010000073.1:0-16568 GCA_035271385.1 Thiopseudomonas sp.
ATGGCAACGAAAAAAGCTGGTGGTAGTACTCGTAACGGTCGCGATTCGGAAGCTAAACGCTTAGGCGTTAAGATGTACGGCGGCCAAACGGTTAAAGCAGGAAATATTATCGTGCGTCAGCGCGGTACAGAATTCCACCCAGGTCCTAATGTGGGTATGGGCAAAGATCACACCTTGTTTGCTAAAGAAGCAGGCGTGTTGAAATTTGAAGTTAAAGGTGCTTTTGGACGTCGCTACGTTAGCGTCGTTTCAGCCTAAGTAGCTTTACACGGAAAAGCCCTGTCATCTGACGGGGCTTTTTTGTTTGTGCAGGCAGTAAAGACGGATTCTCCGTGCTTGTTGTATCCTGCGTATATATTTCTCAGCCTGCGGGCTCGCAGGAGGCACGTAAATGAAGTTTGTTGATGAAGTATCGATTGTTGTAAAAGCCGGTGATGGCGGTAATGGTTGCATGAGCTTTCGCCGTGAAAAGTTTATTGAGTTTGGTGGTCCAAACGGTGGTGATGGTGGTGATGGCGGCTCCGTATATATGGAAGCTGACGTCAACCTCAATACCCTGGTCGACTATCGCTACACCCGTCGCTTTAATGCGCAACGTGGTGAGAATGGTCGCGGTGCTGACTGTACCGGTGCGCGTGGCGAAGATCTGATCTTGAAAGTACCTGTGGGTACCACAATCATTGATGCCGATACCCAAGAAATCATTGGTGACCTGACCGTTGAAGGTCAGCGCATTATGGTTGCGCAGGGTGGTTGGCACGGTCTAGGTAACACCCGTTTTAAATCCAGTACCAACCGTGCGCCACGTCAAACCAGTGATGGTAAGCCGGGTGAGTTGCGTAATCTGAAGCTGGAAATGAAAGTGCTGGCTGATGTTGGCTTGTTAGGTCTGCCTAACGCTGGTAAAAGCAGCTTTATTCGTTCAGTCTCAGCTGCCAAGCCCAAAGTGGCGGATTATCCCTTTACCACCTTAGTGCCGAACCTTGGCGTGGTGAGTATTGGTCGTTATAAAAGCTTTGTCATCGCGGATATTCCCGGTGTGATTGAAGGTGCTGCACAAGGTGCCGGTTTAGGTATTCGCTTCCTCAAGCACTTAACCCGTACCCGTTTGCTGCTGCATATTGTTGATCTGGCCCCGATTGATAACACTGATCCAGCGCAAGATGCGCAAGTGATCTCTGATGAGATTGAGGCCTTTAGTCCTTCGCTGGCTGAGCGTGATCGCTGGTTAGTGTTGAACAAGGTTGATCAGTTACTCGACGATGAGCGTGAAGAGCGCAAACAAGCAGTGATTAAACAGTTGGGCTGGACTGGTCCAGTGTTTATGATTTCCGCACTGGATGGCGAAGGTACCAAAGAACTCGCGCAAGCCATGATGCGTTATCTGGAAGAGCGTGATCTGCGTATCAGCGAAGATAAAGAATACGCTGAGTACCTGATTGATCTGGATCAGCGTATCGAAGATGAAGGTCGTGCGCGTCTGCAAGAGCTGGACGATCAGCGCGCCTTGCGTCGTGCGGGCATTAAAACGATCGAAGATGCTGAAGATGACTTTGATGAAGATGACGAAGATGATGAGGACGGCGCAGAGATTATCTACGTTAATCATTAACTGATGGCTTGACTTGGCGGCTGCTTAAATGGCTGCTGAGTATGAAAAATCAACAGGATTTGTGTTATGCGTGACAAAGTGACGGGCGCTCAGCGCTGGGTAGTGAAAATTGGCAGTGCGCTCTTAACCGCTGATGGCCGTGGTCTTGACCGCAATGCCATGGCGATTTGGGTACAGCAAATGGTAGCGCTGCGCAGACAAGGCATTGATCTGGTATTGGTGTCTTCGGGTGCTGTGGCTGCAGGTATGAGTCGTCTGGGCTGGCTTGAGCGTCCTCGTGCGATTCATGAATTGCAAGCAGCTGCCGCTGTGGGGCAGATGAGTTTAGTTAAAGCCTGGGAAAGCAGCTTTGCTGAGCACAATGAGCGCACAGCGCAAATTCTGCTAACCCATGATGATCTATCCGATCGTAAGCGTTATCTGAATGCACGCAGTACTTTGCGTACTTTATTGGAGCTGGGTGTGATTCCAGTGATCAATGAAAACGATACCGTGGCGACGGATGAAATTCGCTTTGGTGATAACGATACTTTAGCCGCCTTGGTGGCTAACTTGGTTGAAGCTGATCTGTTGGTGATTCTTACCGATCGTGATGGTATGTATGACGCCGATCCGAGCAAAAATCCAGATGCGCAGGTGATCTACGAAGCGCGTGCTGATGATCCAAAGCTTGATGCGATGGCTGGCGGCAGTGCTGGTGCTTTAGGGCGCGGTGGTATGCAAACTAAATTGCGTGCTGCACGTTTAGCTGCGCGCTCAGGTGCTTACAGCGTGATTGTCGGTGGCCGTATTGAGCATGTCTTAGATCGTTTGCATGCCGGTGAGCGCTTAGGTACTTTGCTGACGCCAGAGCAGTGCCGTGATGGTGCGCGCAAGCAATGGCTAGCAGGACACTTACAAACGCGTGGCACTTTAACCTTAGATGCAGGCGCAACCAAAGCGTTAACCGATGATCATAAAAGCTTGTTATCGGTGGGCGTGACCGCGGTGCAAGGTAATTTCTTGCGCGGCGAGATGGTGGTCTGTGTTGATGATCAGGGCGTGGAAGTGGCGCGGGGTTTAAGTAATTACAGTTCAGCGGAAGCGACTAAAATTATTGGCCTGTGTTCAGAAAGTATTGTGGAAACTCTAGGTTATATGGCTGAAGCTGAATTGATTCATCGTGATAACTTAGTCATTCTTTAAATATCGTATTGAACAAGTGCACTGGGTAAACCGTTGCTGATTGAACATTCAAGCCCCTGCGCTCATCGCTAGCACAGGGGCTTTTTTGTGTCTGGATCAGTCGCCGCGCTGCCAGTGATTGGTCACTGGATAGCGGCGGTCACTGCCAAAACTGCGTTTGCTGATGCGTGGGCCAAGTGCGGCTTGGCGACGTTTGTATTCGCTTAAGTCCACTAGGCGTAAAATACGCATCACCATGTCATGCTCAAAGCCTTGGGCAATAATGGCGTGAGCGGATTGATCTTCCTCGACATAGAGGCGCAATACTTCATCGAGAATTTCATAGGGCGGCAAGCTGTCGGCATCTTTTTGATCAGGTGATAACTCGGCTGAGGGCGCGCGGGTGATCACACGCTCAGGAATCACACGGCCTAAGCTGTTGCGGTAGCGGGCTAAGCGATAGACCAAGAGCTTGGGCACATCTTTGAGCAGTGCAAAGCCGCCGGCCATATCGCCATATAAAGTGCAATAGCCCACTGCCGTTTCACTTTTATTACTGGTGGTGAGGACTAAGTAGCCGTTTTTATTGGAGAGCGCCATCAGTAGGTTACCGCGGCAACGCGCTTGCAGATTTTCTTCAGTGGTATCGTGCGCGCTACTGGCGGGCATCTTGGCAAAGACTGGCGCGAGGGTTTTGCTAAAGGCTTCCACCATCGGCGCAATGGCCAGTGTTGTGTAATCCACCCCCATAATGCGTGCTTGCTCAGCGGCATCGTCTTGGCTGATTTGCGCGGTGTAATGATAAGGCATCATCACTGCTTGTACTTTGTCAGCCCCTAAAGCGTCTGCAGCAATGGCCAGCACTAAAGCCGAATCAATGCCGCCGGATAAGCCTAGCAATACACCTTTAAAACCGTTCTGCTCAACATAGTTACGCAGACTGAGCATCAGCGCTTGATAAACGCTGGCTTCTTCACTGAGCAGTGGCTCGATCGTGGAGCGCTCAATATGGCAATCCGAGCGGGTAAAGTGTAATTCGACAGCGCAGAGTTGCTCGCTAAAGGCCGGTGCGCGCTGACGTAAATTACCTTGCGCGTCCACAGTGCAACTGCCGCCATCAAAAATCAGATCATCTTGTGCACCCACCTGGCTGGCGTACAAAATAGGCATTTGCGCATGCTGGGCGTGTTGGCTGAGCATCTGCTCGCGCTCTGACTGTTTATTGACGTGGAAAGTTGAGGCATTGAGGCTGACAATTATATCGGCGTTAGCAGCACTGGCTTGCTCGATAAAAGCCGGTTGCCAAATATCTTCACCGATACCAATGGCAATATTGAGGTTATTGACCTCAATACATAGCGACTGCTGGCCCGGCTTAAAGTAACGCTGGCCAAAAGCGGTAGGGTCAGAGGGTAGAAACTGTTTTTTATAAACCGCTTGCAGTTGACCTTGATAAAAATGCGCACAGCAGTTGTAGCGCACACCGTGCTCGACCCAAGGGTAGCCAACCAGCACATGCAGCTTATGGGGTAGCGCAGTGCACAGGCGATCGAGAGCACGCTCAATACGTACTTGCATACTATCGCGCAGCAGTAAATCCTGTGCGTTATAACCGCAGAGTGATAACTCTGGAAAGACAACTAGATCTGCATTTTGCTCGTGCGCAGCGTATACGCTTGAGTCCAAAATACGTTGCAAGTTACCGTCAATATCGCCGACGCGCATATTCAATTGTGCCAATACGGTGCGCAATACAGTTGCCATACTCAATCCCTTATTAAAAATCAGACAGAAGAGCAGTTTAGCAAAGGCTAGCGCTTGATATGCGATTACTGCGGATAAATCATAACGGACTATGGCGCAGATTGATTTTCATTGTATTGTAATCAACTGTTGCGCAGCAGAGTTGGGAGGCTTAAGTGTTTATCATCGCTGCTGTGGTGTAGATAAACTGTATTGTTTTGTCGGTTAAAACCAGTTGAGCAGCCGCGCGTTGTGCGCGTGCTTTGTTATTAAAAATAAGAGAGAGTTGAAATGCAGTTAAAAGATAAAGTTATTATTGTGACCGGTGGCGGCCAAGGTTTAGGTCGTGCGATGGCTGAATACTTGGCGGGTAAGGGTGCGCACTTAGCGCTGGTCGATTTAGATCAAGACAAGCTCAATACGGCGGTGAGCGCTTGTGCAAGTGCTGGCGTACAGGCACGTGCTTATCTGTGCAACGTAGCGAATGAAGAACAAGTTACGCAGATGGTGGCGCAGGTTGCCACTGATTTTGGTGCGATTCATGGCTTGGTCAATAATGCTGGTATTTTGCGTGATGGTCTGACCATTCGGGTTAAAGACGGTGAAATGAGCAAAATGAGTCTGGCCAACTGGCAGGCGGTGATTGATGTGAACTTGACCGGTGTATTTTTGTGCACCCGTGAAGTGGCAGCCAAAATGATTGAGCTGAAAAACCAAGGCGCGATTGTTAATATTTCTTCAATCTCGCGCGCGGGCAATATGGGGCAGGCCAACTATTCTGCTGCTAAAGCAGGTGTAGCTGCGGATACCGTGGTGTGGGCTAAAGAGCTGGCACGTTATGGTATTCGCGTTGCTGGTGTTGCGCCTGGCTTTATCGAAACAGAAATGACTCTCAGCATGAAGCCCGAAGCCTTAGAGAAAATGACTGCCGGTATTCCACTGCGTCGT
The DNA here is from genome assembly GCA_035271385.1 of Thiopseudomonas sp. GTDB lineage: Bacteria > Pseudomonadota > Gammaproteobacteria > Pseudomonadales > Pseudomonadaceae > Denitrificimonas. Next base: position 5,468 of record DATERP010000073.1, read on the forward strand.
ATGGGTAAACCCGCAGAAATTGCTCACTCAGTGGCCTACATCTTTGAGAACGACTACTACACGGGTCGTATTCTTGAGTTGGATGGTGGCTTGCGTTTATAACGCGTACTGATTTGATGTGTGCAAGTGCAAGTTGCTTATGGGGAACTTATCGGTTTTGCGCGAAAGACCCCGTACTTTTAGTGCGGGGATGGATAGCGCGGGAAGCGCAGCTTCCCCTTGGGTTTAATGTGTAGTACTAGTATTATGTACAGTATGAATAAGCCTAGCAGTAGGAATCACCGTCTCTTTAGGGCGGTGAGGATGTCAATGTTATGAATAATGTCTCTTCGACCAACAGTCAGCGTTTTTGGCTGGGTGCTTTACATATTATTCCGTTGTGCTTAGCCGTATTCCCTTGGGGGGTGTTAGCCGGTTCGATGGCGGTGACGCAGGGCTTTACGCCCTTGCAGAGTATCGGTTTATCAGTGTTTGTCTTTGCTGGCGCGGCGCAGTTGGTGACTATTAGTATGGTCGCAGCTGGCAGTGGCTTTATTGCGATTTGCTTAACCATTCTGGTGATTACCGCGCAGCATTTGCTCTATGCGCTGATTTTGCGCGAGCATGTTTCGAGCCTGCCGCTGAAAAAGCGTTTGCCAGTCGCCTTCTTATTGACCGATGAGCTCTTTGCGCTAAGTGTCGGTAAAAAGTCCTACGACTTTGCTTACTTAATGGGCGCAGGTTTGTGTTTTTATCTAGCGTGGATTGCCTTTACCGTGATCGGTGTGGTGTTGGCGGCATCAGTGCCGAACTTAGCTGATTACCATTTGGACTTTTCTATCGTGGCGACCTTTATTGCTATTGTAGTGCCGATGATTAAGCGCCTCAGCACCTTGGTCGGTGTTGTGGTTTCGCTGCTGTTGTCCTTGGTTTTAACCAGCTTGGCGGTGTCAGGTGCGATTGTGATTGCCGGATTAGTTGGCATGCTCTGTGCGGTGACTGTGGCCCGCGTGCGTCGGGAGGCGATATGATTTGGCTGCTGATTTTTGCTCTGGCAGGTATCGTGTTATTTAACCGCTATGTGCTGCTGGAGCCACGCTTACCGATTCGCTTACCGAGCTTTATTCGCCAAGCCTTGCAGTACTCTGCGCCTTGTTTACTTACGGCAATTTGTGGGCCGATTTTACTCGGTGAGACCGGCTTAAGTGGCTTAGCCAGCAATCCCTATACCTATGCGGCAGTCTTCAGCATTGGCTGTGCGCTGGTAATTAAGAATATGCTGCTGTCGGTGTTGGTGAGTTTAGCTGGGTTTTATGGCTTGTTGTATATGATGGGTTAGGTGCAAAACGACTGAACTGTACAAGCAAAGATGGCTACAGATACTCAACGTTTGGGTGCAATATCTGTAGCCATGCAGGTGTGTTGCAAGGTGTCTGCGCGCTGTGCTGCTTAGTGCTTAGCCTCGCTGACCTTATCCACTAAATACACCAGATGCTGATAGCTCAAGTCGCTGTAGCTGCTCAGCCCCACTTCACAAGTGCGGCTGGTTGAGTAACCCACACTGCAGTCCTCTACTTGTACCGCTAGGTCACGCAAAGCATGCTCATTTAGCGCGGGCAGGGTAAAACCTTTATCACCGGCAAAGCCACAGCAATGAATGCCTTCGGGCACCACTATCTCTGTGGCGCATTGCTGAGCTACGGCTAAGAAATTATCCGCTTGCTTGAGGTGCTGGGTACTGCAGGTGATATGCACAGCGATTTTGCTATCGAGCGGCTTAATCTCTAGACGCGGTAGCACTTCTTCGCGCAGAAAGCGCACTGAGTCGTAGATATTTAAGCGTGGATCATTGAGGTCGTTCAGCAAGCGCAGGGTGCAAGGGCTGGTATCGGAATAGATTGGATCTTGGCCATTGCGACTGGCGCGTAACAAGATTAAGGCCAGCTCATTGAGCTTGTTGTCTGCTTGTTGCGGATAGCCTTTGGAGGCAAAGGGCTGGCCGCAGCAGTTGTTGGCCATGCCCTCTGGATAAATCACCGCAAAGCCTGCTTTTTCCAGCAGTTGCTGAGTTTTCTCGCGCAGCGGGGTTTGCTCGGCATCCAGATGCGCAGGGCCCATCACTTGCGAGACGCAGGAGGAAAAATACACCACGCGTGGTTTTTTTGATGGGCTGATATTACTGTTGATGTCTGTAGAGAGCTTAACCGCCTGTGGTGTGGCAGGTAAATAGACTGGCACTTGGTTAAAGCGCTGATGCAGCTTGGATGACCAACGATAGATACGTGGCGCACCAAGCACTTTGCGGGCTAAATCAGCACCGGCCAGCGCCCAGCGTGCCGCAGTAGCAGCGGTTGAAAACGAGCGTGCTAAGCGCTGTGCGGCAACTGGATGCTGCGCTTGAGCGGCGCGTAACTCGCGCACCAAATCACCGGTATTAATCCCCACTGGGCAACGTTGTGCACATAAGCCAGTGGCCGCGCAGGTGTCGATGCCGTGGTATTGGTAGCGTTGTTCCAGCTCAGTGGTATCAATACCATGGCGCTGTTTATCTTGAATGTCACGCCAGGCGACAATACGCTGGCGCGGTGACAAGGTTAAACCGTGTGCCGGGCAGACCGGCTCGCAAAACCCGCACTCGATGCACTTATCAATTAACGGATTGGCTTCGGGCATGGGTTTGAGGTTCTTTAAGTGAATCTCGGCATCATTCGACAGCACCACATCGGGATTTAAAATACCTTGCGGGTCGAGCAAACGCTTAATGCGCCACATCAGTTGATAGGCATCGCTGCCCCATTCCAGCTCAACAAAAGGTGCCATATTACGGCCGGTGCCGTGTTCAGCCTTGAGAGATCCGCCAAACTCCACTGCAACTAAATGGCTGACCGCCTGCATAAAGGCGCTATAGCGTGCGACTTCTTCAGGCTGATCAAAGCGCTGGGTAAAGACAAAGTGCAAATTACCTTCCAGCGCATGGCCGAATAGAATTGCTTCGTCGTAGTGATGCTCATCCAACAATGCCAGTAAGCGATTGACGCCTTCGGCTAGATGCTCCAAGGGGAAGGTCACGTCTTCAATAATCACTGTAGTGCCGTTTTCACGTACTGCACCGACAGCGGGGAAGGTATCTTTGCGCATGCGCCACAGCAGTTCATAGACCGCTGGGTCTTGGCTAAAGGCAATATGCTGCTCTTTCGGGAAGTGTGCGATGGCGCTGTTAATGTGCTGCAGTTGTTGTTCCAGTAGTTCGCTATCCGCGGCACGTGATTCAATCAGCAGCGCGCAGGCTGAACGGCCCAGTTGCTCAATCCAGTCCGGCATACCGGCCATATGTTGCACGCTGCGTAAGCTGCGACGATCGAGTAATTCAACGGCAGACACCGCCTGTTTTTTCAGTACCACCACGGCTTGGCAGCAGGTTTCCACATCAGGAAAGACCACTAAGGCAGTGGCTTTGTGCGGGTAGTCCGGCACGGTGTCGTAGGTGACTGAGCTGATAAAGCCTAGGGTACCTTCGGAGCCCACCATCAGATGGGTAAGAATATCCAATGGATCGCTGAAATCAATTAAGGCATTCAGCGACAAGCCAGTGGTGTTCTTGAGGCGGTATTTATGTTTAATCTTGGCGGCAAGTTCAGTGTTGTTGCGGGTTTCGATAGCCAGTTCGCCCAACTGTTCTAACAGCTGCGCATGACTGTGACGAAAACGGCTGGCGCTGGCCAGATCAGCACTGTCCAGCACTGTGCCATCGGCCAGTACTACGCGCATATCAGCTAAGGTTTGGTAGCTGTTTTGCGCGGTACCACAGCACATGCCGCTGGAGTTGTTGGCGACAATACCACCGATTTTTGCGGCGTTAATTGAGGCTGGGTCTGGGCCAATCTTGCGTTGTAAGTGCGCCAGTGCTTGATTGGCGTGTGCGCCGATGACACCGGGTTGCAGGCGAATGCGTTGGCCATCATCGAGGATTTCTTTGTTATTCCAGCGATCGCCCAACACTATGAGTACTGAGTCACTGATGGCTTGGCCGGATAAACTGGTGCCCGCTGCGCGAAAGGTGACTGGCACTTGGTGAGCGCTGGCTTGTTGCAGAATAAACACCACTTCTGCTTCCGACTCCACGCGAATCACCAGCTTGGGCAGCAGACGATAGAAACTGGCATCGGTGCCCATGGTCAGCATCGACAGCGGATCAGAAAAACAGCGCTGGGCTGGAATCTGTTGTTCAATAGCGGCGAGAAACGCAGCGGGTAAACTCATGCATCCTCCACAATCAACACGATCAAATCTTTAGGGCCATGGGCACCATAAGCGAGCACTTGTTCAATATCAGCGGTTTTCGATGGGCCAGAAATCAATAATAAATTGCTGGGCATCGGCTTGGGCCAATCTTGCTGGGCTTGGTAGAGGTTGTCATAAATCTGGCTGGCATTGAGCAAGGCGATATGCAGTGGTGGTACTAAGCTCATGAGGCGTGGTTCAGCCGGAGAGGGATGTACTACCAGCGTTCCGGTTGCAGCAATGCCTGCCAGCGCACCAGTAAAACTGGCCGGTACATCATCAAACAATTCACGCTTCCATTCTTCAATGGGGCGGTCGTAAGCCAACAGTTGCAATGGATTGTGCTGGGCTTGGCAATGTTCGCTAAAGGCTTGGCCATGTGCAGTGCTGGGCGCTAGCAGTAGCTTATTGATCTGGCGCGCAGCTAAAAGATCACCGAGCAACTTAGGCCATTCACTGCTGTTAGTTAGCAGTACCTCAGCATGTACGGCAGTCATTAATTCTTTTAAGCGGGTAACGCGCTCGGCTGCACTGTAACGCCACGGCTCATCCACGAGCGCTGCATTAAAAGGATCAGCGATGGGCGTAGTGCCAATCAAACTGCTGCGTAAACTGGCTAAGATTTTCTCACGGGCACTCATGATTTTTTCTCCAAATGCGCTTTGGCCAGCTCATGTAAGCTGCGTTTAGCAGGTTTAGGTGCGCTGTGATTTTGCGTCCATGGGCCGATGTTTTTCGGGGTTAAGCCGCCAAAGCGTGTGGCCATAAAGGTGCCGGTTTTATACAGCAACGGCACACTATTAAAATACTGCCAGCCTTTCCATAACAAACGTTCTTTGCCTGAATAGCGACTGCCTTGGCCATCCATCACCTGCGGCTGCTGCTCAGCGGATTTAACATTTTCTTCACGCAGGCGGCGCAGCAGCGCAGGGATGGGGATCTTCACCGGGCAAACTTCACCACAAGCACCACAGAGTGATGAAGCGGATGGATGGTCAGGAGTGTTTTCTAAGCCCAATAAGTGCGGCGAAATAATTTTACCAATAGGGCCAGGGTAGACAGTGCCGTAGGCCTGGCCACCAATGCGCGTATACACCGGGCAGTGATTCATACAGGCACCGCAACGAATGCAGTTCAGGGTTTGGCGCAATTCGCTATCGGCAAAGGCTTGGCTGCGGCCATTGTCCAGCAGCACCAAGTGCACTTCTTCCGGGCCATCCAGCTCGCCGGGCTGGCGCGGGGCCGAAATCATATTGACGTAAGTGGTGATGCCTTGCCCCAGTGCCGAGCGCGTCAGTAACGACAGTAACGGTACGGTGTCTTGTAAATTGGCTACGACTTTTTCAATACCGGTGACCGCGATATGCACCGGCGGCACAGTTGTCGACATGCGGCCATTGCCTTCGTTTTCTACCAGCAATAAAGTGCCCGTTTCTGCAACGGCAAAGTTAACGCCTGAGATACCGATATCGGCATGGAAAAACTTCTCGCGCAAAATGCCGCGCGCTGACTGAATTAAACTATCCACGTCATCGGTGTAGGGCAGGGCTAAGCGGTGCTCAAATAAGCGCCCCACTTGCTCAGCATTTTTATGAATGGCCGGCATAATAATGTGCGTGGGTTTTTCATTATCCAACTGAATAATGTATTCACCCATATCCGATTCCAGCGCTTCAATACCGTGTTCGGTGAGGTGCTCATTCATGGCCATTTCTTCACTGACCATGGATTTGCCTTTAATTACCTGTGTGGCATTTCGTGCCTTGGCAATCTCTAGCACAATGGCATTGGCTTCTTCGGTGGTGCTGGCCCAATGCACCTGCACGCCTTGCTGGGTGAGGTTGGTTTCTAGCAGTTCCAGTAAATCCGGCAACTCAGATAAAGCACGCGCGCGGACTTTATTACCCAGTTCACGCAGGTTTTCACGCTCGTCTTCATCAGGCATGGAGATAATGCGTTTGCTGATGAGCGAGTCCATGGCGCTGCGCATATTGTTGCGTAATTGCTGATCTTTTAGCGACAAGTGCGAGTTGGCTTTAAGGTTACGCGCGGTGATATCGACGGCGTGGATACGTTGACTGTTCATGCGCGCGACTCCTGCTGAGCTTGGGTGCGCTGCCAGAGAAAACTGGCTAAGTGCTGACCAAGTAAGGGGATGTTTTGCTTCTCAAAAGCACCGTTGATATTCATTAAGCAACCACAGTCAGCGCTGACTACTTGCTGTGCGCCACTGGCCAATAAGGATTGCGTTTTATCTGCGACCATCGCGCCAGAAATGTCTGGCATACGCACTGAAAAAGTGCCGCCAAAACCACAGCATTCACTTTCATGGTCATGCTCAACACGCTCGACTTGAGTTAACTGAGCGAGCAGGGCGCGGGCGTGCAGATGGGTATTCATTTCACGACGGGCCGAGCAGGAGGTATGCAGCGCAACTTGGGTTGGCGCACCTTGATCAGTCAACTCGACTTGGCATACATGCAATAAGAACTCAGCTAATTCATAGGTGCGTGCTGCTAAATCATGCACCTTGGCCAGCATCTCCGGCTCATCTTTAAATAAGTCGGCGTAGTGTTCGCGAAACATGCCAGCGCACGAGCCTGAAGTCACTACCACCGGACAATCATTAGCAAACAACTTGAGCTGCGAGCGCGCCACTGCACGGGCTTGTTCGGTATAACCAGAAGTGTAAGCCGGTTGCCCGCAGCAGCTTTGTCCCTGCGGGAAGTCCACGCTAATCCCTTCACGCTCTAACAGGTGAATCGCATCCATCCCCGCTTCGGGGAAGAATAAATCTACGACACAGGTGCCAAATAAATAGACCTGTGTGGGCTTAATACTAGGGTACTCGCGCGCAGGTTTACGTGGCGGAGCAATGCGAGTGTGTTGTGGCGCTGCGTTATAAAATTGATCGCTCATCGTAAACTCCGGCGGCGTGCAGATAAAAAATAAGCGGGCCGTGCTGGCTTGACTGTGAACAGTAGTCACCGGCCCGCTGGGTCTATCGATTTAAGGTAGCAGTGGATCGCTGACGCCCATGACTACCACGGCAAACAATAGAATCACACCACTGAAAAACGCATAGTAGAGCGTCGGCCAAATGGTTTTTCTTAAGATCGTACCTTCCTGTCCCAGCAGTCCCACTGTCGCAGAGGCGGCCACTACGTTATGAATGGCAATCATATTACCTGCGGCAGCACCTACGGCTTGACCCGCAACAATAATTGCCGTGGAGATACCTAGGTTCTCTGCGACGCCAAACTGGAACTGGCTAAACATCATATTACTGATGGTGTTGGAACCGGCAATAAAGGCACCTAACGCACCAATACTGGGCGCTAATAGCGGATAAATATCACCTACGCCATCGGCAATAAAGCGCGCCATAGTGATGGGCATACTAGGTATGTCTGCTGCGTTGACGCCAGAGTTAATCAAAATACGCACCATAGGTACGGTGAACAGCAACACAAAACCTGCGCCGAGCAGCACGCGACTGGATTCGCTTAAGGCGGCGCTGAAGTTCTGCCACTGCATCTTGTGAATAAAATACGCGCTGCAGGCCGCTGCAATTAAAATACCACCGGGTAAGTACAGCGGCATAAAGTCGGCATTAATTCCGACTTCACCGAGGATGTTTGGAAACTTCACCACCACGGCTTTCATCGCGCTACCCACGCTGGGGAATACGCGGCTGATGACTAGCAGTAAACCCACTAGTACATAAGGTATCCAAGCTTTGAAGTTACTCATGGGCTTGCAGGTGGCGTTGTCGATTTTTACCTCGATGGAGCCTAACCATTGGCTAGGCCATTCTTTGGCCGGGGCAAAATCCCATGTGGTTTTGGGTGTGAGAAAATTAAAGCGGGCAGCGGTCGTGACAATCGCCAAACCAATTAAACCACCGAGCAATGATGGGAACTCTGGGCCCAGCAAAATACCAGTCGCGGCATACGGAATGGTAAAGGCTAAGCCTGCGAATAATGCAAAAGGTAGAATTGCAAAACCGGCTTTCCAGCTTTTTTCCTTACCGAAAAAGCGGGTTAGCATCAATACCATAATCAATGGAATAATCGCGCCGACTATGGCATGAATAATTGCAACTTGGCTGGTAATTAACTGCAGGAATATATCCCAGCTGGAGCCATTTTCCAGTAGGCGCGCACTGACTGCTTCACTGTCTAAACCACTGGTAATACCAATCACAATCGGGGTGCCGACAGCGCCAAATGATACAGGCGTACTTTGCACCAACATGCCGAGCATCACCGCCGCCATAGCTGGGAAGCCAATGGCTACTAAAAGCGGAGCCACAATGGCTGCTGGTGTACCAAATCCTGATGCACCTTCAATAAAGCTGCCAAACAGCCAGGCAATAATAATCGCTTGTACGCGGCGGTCGGGGCTTATGGTAATAAAGCCTGCACGAATCGCTTGAATCGCCCCTGAGTGTTTTAGGGTGTTGAGCAGTAAAATTGCTCCGAAAATAATCCACAAGACACCCGCGGTAATCACCAGTCCTTGCAGGGTAGAGGCGAGAACGCGGTTAAAGCTCATCTCCCAGAAGTACAGAGCAATAGCTGCGGTAGTAAAGAACACTAGCGGCATGGCGCGCTTGGCCGGCCAGCGTAAGCCGACCAGTAAAACCGCAGCCAATAAAATAGGCGAAAAAGCCAAGATGGCCAGTAAACTAGATGACATAGGGCAACTCCAATAGTTGCGCAATGCAACCGGCGTGGTAAGTGGCAGAAAAGAGTAAATGTGGCATAGCTGCAGCTCGCTTGTATTGTTGTTTTTATAAATTGGTCATACCAGTTTACATTCTGGTGTTTTTAGTTAAATACGATACGCCGCTAGTGTCAAATAATCTTTCTACGACTTTAGTTTTGCATGCTCTGTTAAAGGTACGCTCTGCGCTGCTGAAAACAGCCCTTTGTGTTAGCCTAATAAGGCCTCGTTCGGCGGTTTTAATAGGGTAAGAAGAAAACAATGAGCTTTGCACATATACAGCAGCGCCGTTTGTCGGATGATATTGTTGAGCAGCTAGAGACCATGATTGTCGAAGGCACCTTGCAAGCGGGTGAGCGCTTGCCAGCTGAGCGTAAACTAGCTGAGCAGTTTGGTGTGTCGCGGCCATCGTTGCGTGAAGCCATTCAGAATTTAGTGGCGAAGGGCTTATTAATCAGCCGTCAAGGTGGTGGCAACTATGTGAGTCAAGAAGTGGGCGCTACTTTTAGCGATCCACTGCTTGGCCTATTGGCACACAAGCCGAGTGGGCAAAAAGACTTATTAGAGTTTCGTCATATTGTTGAAGGGGCTTGTGCTTATTACGCTGCGTTGCGCGCTACACCTGCTGACCATGAGCGCTTAGATGCTGCTTTTGCTCAGCTGGAAGCCTGCTATGCCGGCACTGTTGATAACTGTCAGGTGGAAGAAGGTTTGGCTGATGCGCGTTTTCACTTGGCCATTGCTGAAGCCAGTCACAATGTGGTGTTTTTACATACCATTCGTGGTTTGTTTGATTTGTTACGCGGCAACGTGGTGACCAACATTGGCGGTATGTATATGCAGCGTAAAGAAACCCGCGATATGCTGATTACTCAGCACCGTGCGCTGTATCAGGCGATTAAAGCCGGTGATGCCGAGCAGGCGCGTCATCTTTCGAATCAGCATATTGAGTATGTTTGTGAAGTGCTTGAAGAAGTGGATGAAGAGCAATTGCGCGTCCAGCGTTCAGCACGGCGCAAGGGCGTATAGCCATTTGAGTATTGAGCAAGCATTGTTGGGCTCGCTTGCTCAATTGCTGTCGTGGATTATGGCTGGCGCTGTTGTGGCAATAGTTTGATGAAATTATTAGAAAAAATTCTAAGCAAAACCTGTGTCCTTTGATGGTGATCTATAGATCATCAGACGCACAGTCAGCTAAAGAGTTCGTGGTTTTATATTTATAGACTAGCGCTCCAGAGTTGGGAGCGCTAAGTACAGTTGTAGTAGTTACTGCATTGAAGCAATCACGACCGGTTTATGGCGTAATAAACGGCTGCTTAAACGCAACAGAGCGGTTAAAGTTAGAAGTTGAATGGTGGCCAGTAGAGCAATCACAGCCCAGTATACTGGGCTAAACTCGGTAACAATCCCGCCTTGCACCCACACTAAATGCCACCAAAACATGCCCATCACAAAGATCGCTACACCGGGGCAAATCAAGCCAAAGCTAATGGGGTTGCGTTGCTTGCCTGTAAAGTTCTCTTTTAAATAACCATTGAGCTGCATCACGCGGTAACCCAGTAACATAATGCCCAGTTGCAGCATAAAGATACTGGTGAGCATGATAAAGAGTTTGCTCTGCACAATGGGCGCAGCAAAGTGATGGCTCAGACCATGCTGCATGCGTACCCACTCAATCCCGAGCAAAGTCATAATCGGCACCAGCATCCAGACGCTGGGTGTGGCTTGCGGTTGTAGACCATGTTGCATCATGGCTTGTAAGCCTGAAATCAACACCAGCAAGCCGGTGATTAATGCGACCATTAAAAACAGAATAGATAAGGTACCGGCCAACATAGCAATGGCAGAAATATGCGACATTGCGGCAGGCGCAGAAAACCCCACCGAGAGCATGGAAAAAGTAAAGACCGCAATCAGTGGTGATAAGTGGTTGTGTTCATCGCTGCGATAACCACCCTTGACCAGCATACGGCTTAAATAACGCCCATAAATACGCAGCGCCCACACGCCCAGCAAGGCAAACGAGAGCAGGGCTAAAGGAAATAAATACTCCACCACCGACCATAAATTCGGCACTAATACAGCACCCAAAGCAAAGCACACGTTAACGGTC
>DATERP010000074.1:0-2487 GCA_035271385.1 Thiopseudomonas sp.
TCGGGGAACCGGTAAGTATTATTACTGATTAGCAGCGAGGATTAAAGGCATGAGTACTTTTATTGGTATTGATATTGGTGCAACAGCGTTCGAAGTCGTGATTCGTAAAAACGATAAAAATGGCGCTGTAAAAAGCTACCACCAAACACCAAAAGACCATGAGAAACTTGCTGCCCAATTGCTTAAGTTAGATCCAGCCTGTGTCGTTATGGAGGCCACTGGAATCTATTATTTAAACCTTGCTGTGGTGCTTTTTAACAGCGGTTTGAAAGTCTCAGTGATTAACCCAAATAGCTTTAATCACTTCGCTAAACTGACGCTAACGCACAGTAAAACAGATGGTATTGATGCTGCTTTATTAGCTGAATACGCGCAGCGTATGACGCCACGTTTATGGACAGCACCTGATCCTAAACTCCTGTCTCTGCGCGACATTGGTAGACAAATCAATAGGTTAGTCGGCCGTCGCACTGAAGCTAGAAACAATTTGCATGCCTTGCAGGCTAAAGACTCAACCTATCAACCTTTGATTGATGATGAATTAGAGGGCATAGAATATTTAGAATTTCGCATTGAACGTATGCGAAATATGGCTTTAGAAATTATTGCTGGCAATGAAAATTCAAAGCAAAAACTTGAAAACTTAACCGCAGCTGTTGGTATCGGAACTAATAGTGCGATTATGATTATTTGCGAACTGGAGTTACTTCCAGAGCATTTAAAATCATCACAGGTCAGCCGCTTTGCCGGCCTTGATGTGCGTTTAACGCAATCAGGAAGTAGCATTAATAAACCTGGCCGTTTAAGCAAAGCAGGCAACTCTTATTTGCGCACAGCGCTCTTTATGCCCGCTTTATCTGCAGCGACTCACGACGCTAATACACGAGCGTTTTATCAGTCGCTGATTCAACGTGGTAAGAAAAAGATGCAAGCACTGTGCGCAGTGATGCGTAAAATGCTGACTGGTATCTGGGCATGCTTAAAATTAAACATGCCTTTTGATTCATCAAAGTTATTCAGTGAAGAGCACAAAAAAGCTTGTGCTTAAACAGAGTATCTACAAAAAGCACTACAACCCCCCTACAAAACGCTGGCTAATAGGGTTTGGGCTTCGTCGATGAGCTGCTGTAGATGCTGCTCATTTATAAAGCTTTCTGCGTAAATTTTATATAGTTCTTCGGTACCACTGGGGCGGGCGGCGAACCAGCCGTTTTCGGTGCAGACTTTAATGCCACCAATGGGTGCATCATTGCCGGGTGCATTGAGCAGTATCGCGCTGATGGGTTCACCGGCTAACACTTTGGTTTGGATATGCTCAGCGGTCAGTTGTTTAAATGCAGCTTTTTGTTTAGCTGTGGCCGGTGCATCAATGCGGCGGTAGTGTGGGTTACCGTGTTGGGCAGTGAGTTTGGCGTAGTACTGGGATGGAGTGAGGCCAGTGACGGCGGTGATTTCTGCAGCCAATAAGCACAGGGCAATGCCGTCTTTATCGGTGGTCCAGGTGGTGCCTGCGAAGGTGAGTAAACTCGCGCCAGCGCTTTCTTCACCGGCGAAGGCCAGCCAGCTTTGATGCAAGCCTTCAACAAACCATTTAAAGCCCACCGGTACTTCATAGAGCTCACGGCCATGTGCAGCGACGACTCGATCCATTAAGGATGAGGTCACCAGCGTTTTACCAATCTTTAGCTCAGCCGACCACTCAGGGCGATGGGTTAACAGGTAGTCAACACACACGCATAAGAAGTGATTGGGATTCATTAAGCCAGCGGCATCAACAATGCCATGCCGGTCGGCATCAGGGTCATTGGCGAAGGACAAATCAAACTGCTCACGAGTGGCGAGCAGATTGGCCATAGCTGCAGGGCTGGAACAATCCATACGGATACGGCCATCATGATCGGGCGGCATAAAGGCAAAGGTCGCATCTTGGCTGGTATTCACTACGCTAATATTCAGCTTTGGATCAAGTGCCAGCGCCTGCCAGACCACGAGCCCAGTGCCGCCCATGGGATCAACACCCAATTTCAGGCCCGACTGACGAATCGCCTGCAGATCAACCACCTGCTCAAGCTCGGCGACATACTGGGCGACGTAATCGTATTCTTGTACTTGGCTGAGTGCTTCCTGCTGGCTGATGCGTTTGACCTTAGTGCATTGCTCCTGCAGATACTGATTGGCGCGGGTTTCGATCCAAGTGGTGGCATCACTGTCGGCGGGGCCACCATCAGGGGTGTTGTATTTAATCCCGCCATCTTCAGGTGGGTTATGCGATGGAGTAATAATCAAACCATCGGCTAAGCCGCTTGTGCGCTGAGCGTTATAGGACAAAATCGCACGACTGACTAAAGGCGTCGCGGTGACGCCCTGCTCTACTGCGACTTGCACAATGATCTGATTGGCGACTAACACCTGTAACACTACATCCCAAGCGGGGCGCGATAAGGCGTGGGTATCTAAACCCAAGAATAATGGCCCGCTGATATCGGC
>DATERP010000075.1:0-4859 GCA_035271385.1 Thiopseudomonas sp.
CCAATGCACTGTCCACTTCTCTTGAGCGTCTTGCTTCAGGCACAAAAATTAACAGCGCTAAAGATGACGCTGCGGGCCTGCAGATCTCTAACCGCCTGACCAACCAGATCAACGGTTTGACTGTTGCAGTGAAAAACGCCAACAACGGCGTGTCTATTGCGCAAACGGCTGAAGGTGCGATGCAAGAATCCACCAACATCATGCAACGTATGCGTGACTTGGCTCTGACAGCAGCCAACGGTTCGAGCAGTGATGCTGAGCGTGGCGCTCTGCAAGAAGAATTTACTGCTCTGTCTGGCGAGCTGACCCGTATTGCTGACACCACTTCTTTTGGTGGTACAAAGCTGCTCGACGGCACTATGAGCAACACCAGCTTTCAAGTGGGCTCAAATGCCAATGAGACTGTGTCATTTGGGTTGAGTGACGTGAGTTCTTCAGCGCTTAAAGGCTCATACTCAGCAGCAGCCGTTTCCGGTGAATCCATGACTGGGATGAGCGCAAATTTGGCTGGTGCAACAAGAAATGCTGAAGGCGTTAGCGGAGATTTTACTGATATCGCTGCTGACACAACGGTTAAAATAAACGGTGCGGAGATTAGCCTAGCAAAAGGTGATGACATCAACGCCGTTGTAAAAAAACTTAACGCCCAAACATCTACGACAGGTGTTGCTGCAAGCGTTGTATTTAATGATGATGCGTCAGAGTCATACATAAAACTTAACTCAAGCTCAACTATTCTTATTGAAGATAACGACACTCCTGGAGGTAGTGATGCGCTCGGCTTTACAGCTAATGATTCATTCGCTGCTGGTAAAGATGCCCTAGTTGCCCGCGACGCAACAATAACCATTAATGGGAAAGATGTTGCATTATCTGCAGAGGATGACCTTGACGCAGTATTAACTGCAATAAACGATGCAACTGGTAGCAATGTTGCTGGAACTAAAACAGCAGATGGCAGGATTGTCCTCACGTCGACTGACGGAAGCGCTATCAAACTTAAGGATGATCCAGCCGCTCCAGGTGCACTCGCAGGCTTAGGCTTAATTGCCGGCACTACAGAGGCAGGCTTGGTTGCACCCACATCAATCAACTTGAACGGCTCTGAAGTTAACTTTAAAGCTGGCGATAAGCTTGATGACGTTATCAATACCATTAATGGCTCGAGCAATGGGATTATAGCCAGCAAAGAAGTCGATATAACAACAGGCCTGAGCCAGTTAAAGCTGTCATCTACTGGAACTATCAGTATCGGGGAAGGACGCGCAGGTACTGGTTTGAATGCACTAGGACTTACTGCTGCAGAGTCTACTACCGCTGCAATTAAAGCTGAATTATCTATCAATGACCTTAGCATCACCAGCGCAGAAGGCGCACAACAAGCGATTCAAGTGCTAGACGGTGCTATGCAACAAGTTGACAGTGAGCGTGCCAAGCTCGGTGCGGTACAAAACCGCTTTGAGTCGACTATCAGCAACCTGCAGAACATTGGCGAAAACGCCTCTGCCGCGCGCGGTCGTATCATGGATACTGACTACGCAGCTGAGTCTGCTAATCTGGCGAAAAACCAGATCATGCAGCAAGCCGGTACGGCGATGTTGGCTCAGGCCAACCAATTGCCGCAAGCGGTGCTTAGCCTCCTAGGCTAAGATCAGTAGCGGTTGACCGGCGGGGGAAGGGATATCCCTTCCCCCGTTTTGTTCTGTATGGAGGATAATCCATGGACACGGCAAAGCTTAATAGTCGAGCAGAAGCAGTAACACTGGCGCCCAGCAGCACCAGTAAACCAGCTGCAGTCGTCAACGTCGCTGCGGCGGTATGGGATGAGAAAGACAGTACTGACAAAACCAATAAAACAGACCGCGAACACATCATGGCGGCTGTAGCAGATATGCAAGAGCATGCGCAAAGCGCACAGCGCAATCTGCAATTTAAATTAGATGGTGACAGTCAGCGCATGATAGTGACTGTCACGGAAGCAAGCAGTGGCAAGATCATTCGCCAAATGCCTTCAGAAGAAGCCCTGCGCTTATCAGAAAACTTAAATGAAATTCGCAGTGTATTGTTTAGTGGTAAAGTATAAGTACGTGCAACCCTAACGCACATAAGCAACATACAGATAAGAGGGATGGCGCGACAGGATGACTTGAGGTTGGCATGCAATATGCTCAAGTACTTCACATCTTCATTTTCAACTAGCGACGCGTCAATAAAGGGTCGCAGAGGGTAAGGTTATGGCTATTAACGGTATCGGCTCAGGCATGGACATCAGCGGCATGGTTAAGGCGCTGGTCGGTGCAGAAAGCGCACCCAAGACTGCCCAACTTGATCGGCTGGAAAAAACCTCCACCAGCAAGGTGTCGGCGCTCGGCCAATTTCGTAGCGCACTGTCCACCTTCCAAACTGCGCTCGGTAAGCTCAATGACCCCACCCTATTTGAAAAGCGCAGCGCCACTTCCAGCGCCGCAGACACCGTCAGCATTAGTGCAGACGCTAAGGCAGTCGCCGGTAAATATAATGTGCAGGTGTTCAACCTCGCGCAAACTAGTAAAGTCGCGCTGGGCGGTGTGGATAACGCCACAGACCCGTTGGGCAGCGGAAAGCTCACCATCAATGTTGGCGAAGAGTCGCTGGATATTGATCTGACTGATGCCAGTCTGAGCGATATCCGTGATGCGATTAATAGCGCCGGCAAAGACAGCGGCCTGAGCGCCACCATTGTCAGCGACCCCAGCGGTGCCAGCGGCGCACGCTTGGTGCTCAGTTCCACCACTTCAGGTACGGGTAATGACATTAGCGTTGCTGTGTCTGGCGATGCACCGGGTGACTTAAGCCAACTGGCGTTTGCCCCAGCCGCAGGCAGCGAGGTTGACTTCGAGCCAACAGCAACCGACAGCGACCCACGTGCCGCGCGGGTGATCAGCTATTCACGCGATGCCAACTTAGCCATTGACGGCATCAACATGAGCAGCGCCAGCAACACTGTAGACGATGCTATCGAAGGCGTCAGCCTGACCCTGAATAAAGCGCAGACGGCAGAAGCGCTAGCCAAAGCTGAAACTATTAATCTGGGTGTTAGCGAAGACAAAGCCGGCGTGCGCAAATCCATTACTAACTTTGTCGATGCCTACAACAGCATGTTCGACAGTGTCAAAAAACTGACCAGCGTCACCCCCGTCGGTGGCGATGATTCCGAACCACTGGCAGCAGCTTTAGTCGGCGATTCCTCGGTGCGTGCCTTTATGAGTGCAATGCGCAGTGAACTGGGTGCAACCAGTGACACTGAGGGCATTCGTATTCTGTCCGACTTGGGGATCACCACCCAGCGTGATGGCAAGCTGGCGCTGGACAACACTAAAATGAACAAGGCGCTGGATAACAACTTTGAGCAGGTCAATGCCTTCTTTACCGGCGATAAAGGCTTGATGGCACGACTCGACAGCAAGGTCAGTCCGTACACCGACAAAGGCGGCGTGCTGGAAAGCCGCACTAAGGCACTACAGAACACCATATCTGGCGTCGATGAGCAGCGCGAGACGCATGCCGCGCGCATCAGCAAGCTGGAATCGCGCTTGTTTTCGCAGTTTAATGCCATGGATATGCTGATTTCGCAAATGAACAGCACCAGCTCGTTCCTAACCTCGCAGCTTGATAGCCTGCCGGGCGTGGTTAAACAGAACAATAGATAATGCAAACCCCGTTGATCGCATAAAAGAGCAACGGGGCTGACTCGCTCTAGTCTGTTGGTTTTGCATAGCTCACACGACCTTCTGCCCTGCCAACCCCTGTTAAGACTTACCCTTCAAGCCTGAGTGTTTTAGACTGGTGCTATCCAGACTTAGACAAAGGCTCCCATGAAACTCATTTCTTTTAATATCAACGGCTTACGCGCCCGCCCCCATCAACTGGAGGAGCTGATCAACACCCATCAGCCGGATGTGATTGGCCTGCAAGAGATCAAAGTCGATGACTCACAATTCCCCGAGCAAATGGTGCGTGACTTAGGCTACGAGGTCTATTACCACGGACAAAAAGGCCACTATGGTGTGGCACTTTTATCACGCTTGCCGGCATTGGAAATTCACAAGGGTTTCCCAGAGGATGAAGAAGACGCTCAGCGTCGCTTTATTTGGGGTGTCTTTGCCGATAGCAATGGCACGCCGATCACGGTGATGAATGGTTACTTCCCGCAAGGTGAAAACATCAATCATCCGACCAAGTTCCCCGGCAAAGTGAAGTTCTATGCTGATTTACAGCACTTACTGGACACACGCTTTAGCCCAGAGGATGCGTTGGTGGTAATGGGTGATATTAATATTTCACCGGAAGACAGTGATATCGGCATTGGCGAGAAGAACGCTAAGCGCTGGCTGCAAACCGGCAAGTGTAGCTTTCAACCACAGGAACGTGAGTGGCTGCAAAAGCTCAAGGACTGGGGCTTAGAGGATAGTTTTCGCGTGTTGCATCCGACCGTAGATGACCGCTTTAGCTGGTTTGACTACCGCAGCCGTGGCTTTGAAGACACACCCAAACGTGGCCTGCGTATCGACGTGATCATGACCACCCCCGTACTGCGCTCACGCTTGCTCAATGCCGGCATTGATTATGACCTACGCGCCATGGAAAAACCCTCAGACCACGCACCGATTTGGTTGGAATTACAGGATTAAGATATAAAAATACGTGGACATATGGAAGTCGTGCAAGACCTGTGCATCAGCGCTTTTGTAAGAGCAGGTCATACCTGCGACAGCGCTTGCAGACAATAAAACACCTGAACCATTTGCACATTATGATGCAGAGAGCGCGTGGGCATAAATGCCCACCCTACGGGTTCGTAGATGGTTTGCATGGTCGAT
>DATERP010000076.1:0-7392 GCA_035271385.1 Thiopseudomonas sp.
TCGTCCATGTCATTTACTACACGACTCTTGCGGGTCACGCTTTGACTCGACTTAGGTGCTGACTGAGCTTTCGCACCTTGACTACTGGCAGGTGCAATCATCCTGTTAGCATTCTCTACATTGTCATACGAGTAGTAGCGAACTGCGCCAGCATAAGCGACACCATTGGCATCTTTAGCCGACCATGTATTCAGTGTACCCAAGCCGCGCAGGGTCGTACTTGAACGGGTCGTAATATCTTCACTGATAATATCAATGATGTCGTTAGAGTCTTTTTCTTCTAGCGCTACATCACTACCCCTAGTCGTTTCAGTGATCGTAGTCTTAAGAATCTCACCCACTTTGGTGTTCATCTTCATCTGGAGCGATGTATTAATAAACGCTGATACAGCTGCGTCAGCACGTGAGGTTGCCTGTTTAATTGCTATATTTTTGTTACGACTGGTTGCGGCAGGATTTTTTCCAGCATCATAACTCCACTGGCCATAACTAATAATCACTGGTGCACCATTTTCGTTGTAAACCAAGCGAATACCATGCTCACTGATATAGTCTTCGTCACTTTCCGGCAGAACATCATTAAGTTGTCGCCCTTTACCAGTGATCAACGAGGCGCGTTTCTGGCGCATATCATTGGCAATCTGCTTGGTTTTCGGAGACATTACTGCAATTACACCAACTTCATAATAGCCATCTCCAAGCTCAGTCATGCCTGTTTGCACTGGTACTAAACCTTGCATAGTTCCAAAAGCAGTTTCGCTGATCTGCTGCACAATAGAATTAAGAGCAAGATCTTTTTTACGCTCCTCAGTCAAGTTTTGAGGTTCGATACCTAGCTCTTCAAGCGCACTATCAAGTTTGGCCCCTGTTAGCTTTACAACTTTATCTACAATCTGTGCAAAACGGCCTTCAGCAGGAAGCTTTTCAAACTCACGCGCATTACTTGATTCATCTTTGAATAGCTTTTGTGCAATTTCACTTGATTGGCTACCAAAAGTATTACGAACAAACTCAGCCTGCATCGCTAACGAAGCTTTATCAAAAGCAATATTAAGAGCCTTAGAGAAATTCGGATCAGTTGCTGGCAGCTCTACCACTGCTCTTCCATTAAAGAATACTTTACCGTTTTTAACGATGTTGTAATTTATTGAGTGTTTTTTAGAAAACTCTTTAAAAAAATCATCCATCGTTTTAGGCGTAATATCTTTAGTGCTGGCATCAGAGAGCGCATTCTGCTCATCAATATCAGCTTGTGAAACCGCATTACTGCTGGTATCAATGCTAGCGCTTGACTCAACAACTTGTACTGCATCTAAATCTTCAGTTGCGCCAACATGTGCTGCCATCAGGCAGGCTAAAACAACACCTGTTACTTTTTTCATGCTCATTAACCTCTATACTTACCAGCTGACTGACTTAGATGAACCCGTCTTATCGATGGTCTGCTCATCTTCCCAATACACTAAACCGCTATTGAGGTCAGTCATACGCAGCAAGAAGAAGTACTCAACCTGCACTTTACCGCTGGCTAATTTCACGTTGTCTTGACGAATCTTACCCGCCAATGAATATTCCGGTGCTGTCAAGGTGCCTGATTTAGCAATGGTTTTCTGATTGAACTCAGAGTTATCACGCAACTCGCGCACGTCTTCGCTCATGCTGTCTAAAGCACCACCCGCAGCTACAGCTGAAGTCAGGATAAACTTACCTGAACGACGCATGGCAGAAGTAATTTTTGCAGTCAACTTTTCAGTATCAATACGCTGAGGTGTGTCATTTACGATACGTCCAATAGCAACAACTTTACGAACGCCCGGTTTGATATTAACGAAGGCTGGATCGCTGAGCATACTTTGAATCATAGTTTCTGCAGCGTTATCAAAATCTTCACGATCCAAACCTAAAGTTAAAGACTTACCACGATTGGTCTGATTGGCTGAACCATCGGTGTAGCCTATTTGTGAACAACCTGTCAGGGCTAAAGTAGCGGCTAATACTGCTGTTGCTAATTTAAACTTTTTCATTATTTCTCACTTACTTATTATTTAATGTAAATTTTAATATCTTTAGCACGCTTATCATTGGCTAGCTTACTCAGCACATGCTCTTCGTTACGCACTAGGCGTAGGGCGCGATAACGCTCATCGATTGGATTACGCAAGACATAACCGTGCTCATCGAGCCACTCAATTTTATAATTGACGGTACGCGATCTTGAACTTTCCATAATAATCTGTACTTCAAGCAAACCGTTGTCATTCACACGACGGCGAATATCAGTCACATACTCTGGGTATGTTGATTGCGCAGTCATACCGCTGTCGCGGATATGAATGGTATTGGGCGCACTGCATGCGCTGAGTACGACAGCTGCGGCGCACCCTATCAATAGCTTTTTAAACTGCATAAATCCTACCTTTCAATAATGCTGACTTGAGTGGGCAAGTAAGTTGCAAATGAACGTACAAGGATCAATACGTCTTTGTTTTTGTCGACTTTCTGACTGAGAATTTCCTCACCATTGGCCGCCATAATTTCTACTTTACCCTTGTTCTCTAACATGACTACCGACGCCGTTTTGGGCAAACCGCGCCAGCTTCTGACATCAGCCTGAGTCGCCATAGTAGTAGCAATACTGCTGGCTAAAGCTAAAAACCCACCGGTAGAATCATTTTTTGCCACAGCAGCGTTCAGACCTGTTTTGATCACAGTCGACACTACAGCCTTGGTGATCTCACCTGGCAAGGTAATCTTAAATTCCGTTGCCACAACGCTGTCAAAATCAACTACTTGACTGCTCTTAACGTCATTGACTTTGATCAAACCATAGGAAGCATCACGTTTTTTCAGCATTGGCATCGCAAAGGTACTGGTAATCAGCTTGCCATCAAACGGCAGTGGCAAAGTAAACTTAAACTCTTCCTTCATCGGACCAAAGCCATCTTCATAGGCAACAAAGATGTGCTTTTTAGCTTTTTTACTGGATACTGAATTAGCACGCTGTTCAAACAACTTGCGCTGGTTCTGCACCTGTTTGTTGTGCGGATGAATCACGGCGATTTCTTTAAATAAGTCAGCCGCTTTGCCGTAATCTTTCTCTAAGTAGAAAAACATCGACGAGAGGTAAGTCGCGTAAGGGTTGACGAAATCTTTGGTGGTTTCAAACTCGTT
The DNA here is from genome assembly GCA_035271385.1 of Thiopseudomonas sp. GTDB lineage: Bacteria > Pseudomonadota > Gammaproteobacteria > Pseudomonadales > Pseudomonadaceae > Denitrificimonas. Next base: position 3,172 of record DATERP010000076.1, read on the forward strand.
AAAGAAATCATCATACTTGCCCATGATTTCTGTTGAGCTTTTATCGATATTAGCTTTGTTTTTTTCTTCATCAGCTTTATCGAGTTTCTTTCTATTTTGCGCAACTTGCTTAGCGAAATAATCTTTAGCGCTGTCTTGTCTGAGCAAAGCACGGTTGAACTCAACACGGGCGTTGTCATAATCACCCAAGTTCATATAGTTCAAGCCTTTATAGCTGTTCACCATAATGCGCTCGTACAGAGTGCCTTGATAATCAAGAATATTGTCATTGACTAAGGTCGTGGCTGCCATTTTCGCGCCTTTGCTGGCGACGTTTTGCAGATCGACATCTCTTTTGTAGGATTCTTCTGCAGCATCAAAGAACATGTTGCTCTTCTCATACTGCTTGCAGCTGCGCGCAACTAAACCGACGTTAATACCGGTGTAAATCACATCACTGTTGCGGGTGATTTTTTTCTCGTTTTCAGCGAAAAATTCTTCCCCACAAAACTTATTCGCCAGTGCATTCTCAAAATCCTTACTCTTCTGCTCATGGCCAGCACAACCTGCAAGAGCAATCACCATGGAGACAGCAAAAATGCTTTTTTTCATGTTACTTCCTTTAAGACGTAGCAATACAAAACCCAAGCTCAACGGCGAGTATAGATTTATAAATATATTGAAGATTAAATTGCTCGATAATCCTTATCTTGGGTGATGTCATTAAACGTCCAACCTATCGATAGATTCGCTATCAAAAGGCCATTAATGAAAATAAAGCTGAGGTAGGAAACAAGGTCTGCACCAAGTAAAGCGTTTCGATTATAAACGGCAACGAGACAATGTCAATTTAGAAAAGTTCCGAGCATGGAACAATTTAATATTGGGAGGATTACTAAACCCATTAGTCACTTAAGCTGCCCATAAATTCTAATAACTAACAAGAGTACCAACTGCTTAATGTGCTTTAAGGGCTGTCAAAAGTATTAGCAGCACCTATAAAAAAAGCGCCCTTAAGGCGCTTTTAATACTGCATTAATATACTAAAGACATCTCAACAGTCGTTTTATACCTGCTCCTCACTTTGCGCTGGCAGACGAAAAATCACTACATACAACAGCGGTACCACCACCAAAGTTAAAATCGTCGCAAAAGTTAAACCAAACATAATGACCACCGCCATACTTTTAAAGAAGGGGTCAAACAATAGCGGTGCCACACCGAGGATGGTGGTAAACGCACCTAAGAAGACTGGACGTGCACGACTGACGGCAGCATCAATCACCGCAACAAAGCCTGGCTTACCCTCACGTATTTCAAGGTCAGCCTGATCCACCAAGACAATGGAGTTTTTCACCAACATCCCCACCAAGCTTAAGCAACCTAAGATGGCCATAAACTCAAAAGGAACTTGGAAAATCACTAAGCCCACAGTCACCCCGATAATCGCCAGCGGTGCTGTTAACCAGATCACCAAGGGTTGGCGCAGCGAATTAAACATCAATACCACTGCCAAAATCATTGCGGTAAAACCATAAGGTGCAGAAATGGCTAAGCCTTCATTGGATTCATTGGAATCCTTGTATTCACCATGCCACTCCAAGCTGTAACCTGGGGGTAATTCAATCGCTTCAATTTTTGGCTTTAAACGATTAAATAATGGATCAGCTTGCTGTCCTGGTAACGGATCAGTTTGCGCCATAATGGTTGGGAAGCGGTCTACTCGGCGCAAAATCGCATCCGTCCATTCCACTTTAACGCCAGTAATTAACTGACTCATGGGCAAGTATTTTTTCGCTGTGGGGCTGTACACCTGAACGTTTTCCACATCATGCGCTTGGGTGCGCTCGCTAGCAGGCGCTCGGGCAATAATGGGGATCAGCTTATCGCGCTCGCGGTATACCCCTACTCGCTCACCGGTAAAGGTGCGATTCAGTGCTTGGCTGATTTGCGTGATATCCACACCAGCACGGCGCGCAGCCACCTCATTAACTACCGGACGCAGCACCGGCGTTTTATCGCGCCAGTCGTCTTGCACGGCAATGGCACCGGGGTCTGCCGCCATAATAGCTTTCGCTTGCTCAGCCAGTTGACGCAATACAGCAGGCTCGGGTCCTTTAAAGGCGACTTCGATTTTTTTACCGCCGCCACGGCCCAGCATAAACTTCCATACTTTAATTTCTGCCAGCGGATGACGTTCAGATAACTCATTTTGTAGTTCATCCACCAAGGCAGCGATAGCTGAAGCATCCTCCACATCAATCAACAGTTGTCCATAGCTGCTGTTGGGGTCTTCAGGGCTATAGGTCAGCATAAAACGCAAGCCACCCTGCCCAACGAAGCGTGTGATATGGGTTACGCCTGACTTTTTATGAACATACTTGGCCATCTCTTCAAGCTCATGTTCTGTCTCACGAATATCTGAGCCTTGCGGCAGGTACATATCCACCACAAACTGCGGGCGCGCTGAATCAGGCATAAAGCCGGGCTTGACCCAGTTAAAGCCGTAAATAGCGCTGACCAACAAACCTAACATGATCGCGCCAGTGAATAAGCGTTTGCGTAAGGCTGCGTTTAATAACTGGCGGTAGCGGTACAAAACACCGCTGGTCTTCTGTACTTCACCCTCAGGCTGAACCTTAACCTTGAGCATAGCTACGCAGAGCAATGGCGTTAAAGTTACGGCAAACAGCCAACTGAGCATCATCGAGTACAAAATAACCCAGAACAAAGAGCCAGCGTACTCCCCCATATTTGTGGGCGATAAACCAATAGCACTAAAAGCTAAAATACCCACCACAGTACCGCCAAGCAGTGGAAACTGTGTACCTTTCACCACCGCAATCGCAGCACTTTCGGCCTTCTCGCCTTTTTGCATGCGCACTAAAATGCCGTCAGTCACCACAATGGCGTTATCCACCAGCATCCCGAGTGCAATAATCAAAGCACCCAGCGACACACGCTGCATGGCAATACCGTCCATATACATGGCAATCAAGGTACCAGCGACCGTCAGTAACAACACCAAGCCGACAATCACACCACTGCGCCAGCCCATAAACAAAATCAACACCAGCACCACAATCGCAACAGCAGCTGCGAGGTTCTCAACAAAGCCATCCACCGCTTCACGTACCGAGTCGGACTGATACGACACCACCTGCAAATCAATCCCTAGAGGACGTTGCGACTCTAACTCTTTCAGGCGCGCACGTACCCCATCACCCACATCAACAACGTTACCGCCGGCCACTTGTGAAATACCTAAACCGATCGCAGGCTGCCCGTCATAACTCATTAAGGCACGCGGCGGCTCAATGGTAGAGCGCGTAATTTTGGCAATATCCCTAAGAAAAATCACCTGCTCACCGCTGGCTGAACCCAGTGCGATATGGCCTAAAGCCTCAACTGAATCAACCGGCCCTTGCGGACTAAACTGTACGCGCTGCGGACCAACCAATAAGTTGCCCGAATCCGTGATGACATTTTGCTGACGCAAAGATTGATAGATTTCTTCTTGTGAAATACCCAACTGCGCCGCTTTCGCAGAAGCAATCTCAATAAAGATCGCCTCTTCTGACTCCCCTAATGTGGCCACCCGCGCCACACCTGGCACTTGCAGCAATTCACGCTCTAAAGTGTCGAGGTAATCTTTAATTTCTTTTAAGCTATAACCGTCGCCCGTTACGGCAAAAAACAGTGCGTACACATCACCAAAGTCATCATTAACAATCGATGGCCCAGCACCTGGCGGCAGTTTATTTTGCGCATCACTGACTTTGCGGCGCAGCTTATCCCACACCTGCTCCAACTCTGCTTTAGTGGGCGCAAACTCAAGCGCAATCTCAACCTTAACCAGCGAGTTGCCCATGCGCGAGACCGAGGTCACCTCTTTGATCTCTTGCAGTTGCTGTACTGCCTCCTCGATAACTTCAGTGACTTCTTGCGCAACTTGATCAGGCATAGCGCCAGGGTAAAGCGTAGTAATGGCCGCTTGCCGGATCACAAATTCCGGGTCTTCAAAACGACCTAACTTCTCATAACTGATGTAACCACCTAGCAACACTAAGATCGCAGCCATCCAAGCGATCGTGCGTTTAGCTAGTGTTTGTTCAGCAATATTCACTGTATGGACACCTTATATTAGTATGATTAGCTCTCATTAAAGAGACCTAACCAACATCGCTTCACGTAATTGGCTGACACCTGCAACCACAATCTGCTCGCCGCCCTGTAAACCTT
>DATERP010000077.1:0-3606 GCA_035271385.1 Thiopseudomonas sp.
TGGTGATTTACGTTTACTCAGCGCTGCGGATGCCGAAAAATACAGTAGCCAAGATTCCGCCAAGATGCTGCATTTACTGGAGATGCTGCGCAGCTTTACTGCAGCTGGACGACGTATTTTAGTCTTCTCCCAATTCACCAGTATGCTGGGCCTGATTGCTCAAGAGTTAACCGCAGCTGAAATTGATTTTGTGCAGCTGACTGGACAAACCACTGACCGCCGCACGCCTGTTGCGCGCTTTCAAGCTGAACAGGTGTCTGTATTTTTAATCAGCCTTAAAGCCGGCGGTGTGGGCTTAAATCTCACGGCTGCCGATACGGTGATTCATGTGGACCCTTGGTGGAATCCTGCCACCGAAGCGCAGGCCAGCGACCGCGCCTATCGTATCGGGCAAACTAAACCTGTGACTGTGTATAAGCTGATTGCGCGCGGCAGCGTGGAGGAGAAAATTCAACATTTGCAGCAACATAAAGCCGCGCTCGCCAACAGTATTTTAGCAGGTGGCTCCAGCGCCAGCGCTGCTTTGGATGATGCCAGCATTGATGCATTACTGGCACCTTTGAACAGTTAAAAACACCGCAAATATATTCACTGCCTACAGGCTTTGTTATGCTCAACGCTTGATTTTAGGAGTGATACCCGTGAAACAAAACAGAGCTGACCAATTACGTATGCGTCTGCACAATTCAGCTGAGTCAGTTGGCAATTTGCTGGTTGAAGTGTTCCATTATTTAGCACTCTTTGCCATTGGCGGCATGACCGCCTAGGCAGGCACCATGGAAGCTCTAGAGATGCTTGCTAAGAGCTCGGCATCCATTGATGACATCTTGCTGCTATTTATCTATTTAGAACTGGGCGCCATGGTGGGAATTTACTTTAAGACCAACCACATGCCAGTGCGCTTTTTAATCTATGTGGCGATCACTGCCTTAACCCGACTGATGATTGCCGATATTTCACACCACAACGCCCCAAATATGGGTGTGGTGTATATTTCTGGAGCGATTTTATTGTTGGCCATGGCTGTATTGATTGTGCGCTACGCCTCAGCGCGTTTTCCTGCGGTACAACAAAACAGCAAAAGCAACCGTGTCAGTGACGAAAGCCATGAGGGTACTGAGTCTTAATATGCGTCAGCGCTGCTGTTATATAACAGCAGCGCTTAATGTTTACTTACTCGGTACTGGCATAGGGAAAGACATCACATTACCCACCGCCGCTTCACTGATGGTAGCAACGCCTAAGCGCTCAACTTCATCAATACGCACAATGGACTGCATGGGTATATAGCTGCGAATCACTCCGTCAAACTGTGCTTTAAGCTTCTCTTCGCTCGGGTCCACCACCACCTGGGTGCGCTCACCAAAGATAAACTCTTCTATCTCTAAAAAGCCCCATAGGTCACTTTGATAAATGGACTTGGCATACATTTCAAAGACTTGACCTTGATTCAAAAAAATCACTTTAAAAATTGGATTTTCGCTTTTACTCATAACCGCATAAAACTCATAATCGAACGGATGCGCAGCTTAACATACTCACTGTATTGAGTTGCTTTATCAGGTTGCGCGGGCGGCTTATCGGCAATATTTTTCACAGATTCTTATGGCGCAATCGCGCTAAACAGGAAACTCTTTCATTTAGAGCTTGACTTGCGAATGAGAATCGATATTATTAACTCAACTGATCGCAAGGTCAGTGATAACTCAGAAACCAACAGGTCGGTTTTCAAGTTATCTCCTCATCAGGCTAAACACGGTTTTGACCCGCACTTGTGCGGGTCTTTTTTATCTATTATAAAGCCCGCTGTCCAGACACCAAAAAGCCAGGCAGCACGCCTGGCTTTTATTGGCACTCAAGTTGCGTTGAGCTGCAACGCAATAAACTGAGCTTAACGCACACCTGCTTGACGCAATGCTGCAGGGGTAAATTCACTGGAAGAAGCAACAGTACCAAACTCATACGACTGCTTCTCTTCGTTCTTCATACCCAGAGCAAGGTAGCGACCTGATTGCAGGTCATACAATGCCTCTAACGAGTACCAAGGCACTTGCTTATTAAAGTAGTGCAAGGAATGCGCTTCAGCCACACGCCATAAGTTGCCGCGACCGTCGTAATGGTCGATGGCTGCTGCTTGCCACGTATCTTCATCAATGAAGAAATCACGCTTAGCATAAATATGGCGCTCGCCTGCTTTAAGCGTTGCAGTCACATGCCAAACCCGGTGCAACTCATAACGGGTTAAGTCTTGGTTAATGTGTCCAGCCTTAATGATGTCAGCATATTTAAGCTTAGGTGAGTCCAACTCGTAGTTGTTGTACGAAATATAGACTTCTTTTTTACCATTGAGCTTCCACTCGTAGCGGTCTGGTGCACCGTTGTACATATCAAGGTTGTCGGAGGTACGTAAACCATCTGCTGCTGTACCTGGACCGTCATAGGATACCTGTGGCGCACGACGTACACGACGCTGACCCGCGTTATATAACCACGCCATACGCGGCTCTTTAATCTGGTCGAGTGTTTCGTGAACCAACAAAACGTTGCCAGCTAAGCGCGATGGTGCTGTTACTTTTTGCTTAAAGTAAAACAACACGTTACTGGGCTTACTGGCATCGTAATCTTTGAGTTTATTAGGGAACACAAACTCATCGTCAAAATACACCAAGGAGTACGAGCCATTAGTTTGTGGTGTAGCTTGCGTCACGTAACGCTTAACGCTACCACCACGGTAGCGAGTGATATGGTTCCAGACCACTTCCAAACCGTTTTTCGGAATTGGGAAAGCGTTGGCCACACCAAACTTCTCAAGACCATTACCGCCTTGCACCATATTGGTATTCAACGCATTGGCCTTGGTCGCCTCTATCACTTCACTGGGCATAGTTGCCGAGCGATGCGTAGTGTAAACCGGCATACGATAAGTATCAGGGTAGCGCTTAAACATCGCTAACTGACCGGGTGTGAGGTTGTCTTTGTACTGATCAGCGTTTTGCGCAGTAATAGTAAACAGCGGTTTCTCGCCAGCAAATGGGTTGCTTAAAAAACCACGGCTATCAACCGCTGCTGCATCTTTAGCTAAACCACCGGTCCAAGCGGGAATGGTACCTGCAGCATTACCTGCTTTTTCAGCACCAAAAGGTGTTAGCGATGTACCTAATTTTGCAGCTTCATCTGCAGAAACAGCCGCCATCACACTGCTAGCGAACAGCGATAATAAAAACGCTGTACCTGTTTGAATCAAAGTTTTATTTGTTTTCATAGATTCAGTCTTCCTAAAGGGTAAAAAATGGGAGACGCACAACCTGCAATGCCGAACCTAGTCAGCACTGCAGGTTGTGATTAGAAGTTCATACCAAAATTAACTGAGACAAAGTCACGATCTTTAAGGGTGTTGTAACGACCATCAAAGAAATTGGTGTATGAAATACCAGCGGTGTAGGTGTTTTGATAGTCGGCATCAAGACCAAAGCTGACTGCTTTAGAACCTTCATTAAACTGACCATTGGGACCGTAACCGTCGACATCATGCGAGAACGCCATGTTCGGGTGCAAGTTAATGCCAGCAATAGCGTTGTTGTAATCTAAGATACCGCGCGCACGGTA
>DATERP010000078.1:0-2093 GCA_035271385.1 Thiopseudomonas sp.
GGTCCAGCCACTGCTTAAACTCATTATCGTTTTGTTCAATCAGCGCGCTAGCCTGCGGCAACACTTCTGCATCTAATAATCCGTGCGGGTCTTGTTGCGCCAGTGCCCACTCCATAATCTCGCGGCTCTCCTCAATCACCCTACCATCACACAATTGCAATACCGGTACAGTCCCCTTAGGACTGATCGCTAGCATCTGCGCGGGTTTATTGCGCAGAACAATCTCGCGCAGCTCCACCTGCAATTCAGCAAATAAAATGCCCAGACGCGCGCGCATGGCGTAAGGGCAACGTCGAAAAGAGTACAAGCAACTGAGTGATGAGGTCATAATATTTTTCACAGTCGAATCAAGGTCAGCGAGCTCAGCACTGCCAATATCAGTAATGTATTGCCGCATGTTAACTTAAGCTCACTTAACAGGCGGCTTAATAATGCTCACAACATTATCAGGTTGTGGCAGCTTGGCGTACTCGCGCTCTATCGACTGTAAGCGTTGCAGCACATCCTTTGGAAAGGCTAAGACTGTGCTGAGTTGCAGTCAATTGGTCTGAGAGTCCAGAGTTTAGTTCATCGCAATAGTATGGCGTGGCGTGTAACAAGCACTTTTTAGGCACTGCATAAAACTACCTACCTATATTTGATTGGCCTTGCGATAGTTGCCCTGATAATCAAAAATGCGCTCCTGCACCTGCCAGTAGTGCTTTTGCTTACGCGCAATGACAAAGTCTGGAGCGGTCAATAAAGTTTGCACTGCCAACACCTCTTCCAGCGTACTGAACTCTTGCGGCGCTTGGCTATTGGCTAAACGCCGGCCAAACAGTTTATTGAAGATAGTGCGCTGGGCTGGTTTAGCAAAATCAAAGGACTCGCTAAGCTCTTCCCCATCCTCAGCGTGATAGGTGATTTTCAGTTTGCTTTCGCTGCCATTTAAAGTGATACCAGCGCAACGAATCACCATCGCGTCCTTCAGCTTCAGCGCATCTTTAAGCTTGTCATCAGGGTCAATAATGGCTTTTTTACACTCATGGCAATTGCGCGCGGCAATATCATTCTCGGCGCTGCAGTGCGGGCATTCTTTAAAGCGAAAGCGGTAATCGCACTGCTCAAAGGGTGGCACCGGCTCGTCATCTTCATCCATCCCCAATAACCCCTGACAACGACGACCATAGTGTTCAATCACATGGCCTTTGCCATCAGTTTTGCCCCAGTAAATATTGGCAAAACCACAACTTGGACATAACACCTGCACCGGTTCGCTGTCAGAGTTGGGCTTTTTCTCGCCCACTTCGGGGTGATACAAATTGACATTATTACCGGCGTAATCAATCACCAGACAATCTTTTTTACCTTGATCCAAACGCAGACCACGCCCAACAATTTGCTGGTACAAACTGACCGACTGGGTGGGTCGTAAAATAGCGATAAAGTCCACATGCGGCGCATCAAAGCCGGTTGTGAGTACCGACACATTCACCAGATACTTGAGCTGGCGCTGCTTAAAGCGCTGAATCAGCTGATCGCGTTCGCGCTGCTCAGTAGCACCGGTAATCAAAGCGGTGTGCTCTGGCGGTAAATAGCTGGTGATCTCTTTCGCGTGATCGACAGTGGCGGCGAAGATCATCACCGCCTGACGCGTCACCGCCAACTCCATCACCTGCTCAATAATGGCTCGGGTGACACGCTGGTGTTTGCTGAGCAATTGATTCACTTCTTGTTCCGCATACTCGCCAAAGCGGTTCTGCGTCAAAGCGGAAAAATCATATTGCGCCACCGCTGCGTCAATCAATTCAGGCTTAGTCAGATAGCCTTTATTAATCATATAGATCAACGACAGCTCATAAATGCAGTGCACAAAGGGCTTGTCCTGCTCTTCATTAGAGCCGCGGACAAAGCCACGGTAGTGGTAACGATAAATCCAGCCCATGCCTAAACGGTAAGGTGTCGCAGTCAGGCCCAGCACTTTCAGGCCGGTATTTTGCTCGCGCAGTTGCTCAATAATGCGCTGATACTGACTGGTTTCTTCACCACTGACTCGATGGCACTCATCAATAATAATTAACGAGTATTCATCTTTGAACTGCTCAAGGTTGGCT
>DATERP010000079.1:0-4953 GCA_035271385.1 Thiopseudomonas sp.
CGCTCACTGGGTTGGATTCCTGTTAATACCGCTGCTGCCCAGTGGAAGAATGGACAGGTCTTCCATAACGGCCACTACTTTGGTGTGTGGGATAGCTATGGCCTCAGCCAGTATAAATTCAGGTCGGGTAGCTTCAATGAAGATGCCCGTGGCCGCTGGTACTTCAACGTGGTGGTTGATGTAGAAGCCACAACACCCGCAGGCCAAGACCGTATCGGTATTGATCTTGGGTTAGCCACCACAGCCACCTGTTCAGATGGCGAAACGCTGGAAGCGTCACGCTTCTATCGTGGTTTGGAAAGCAAGCTTGCCGTGGCGCAACGCGCCAGAAACAAGCAGCGGGTTAAAACTATCCACGCCAAAATCGCCAATCGTAGAAAAGATAGTCTGCATAAATTCAGCCGCAAACTGGTCAACCGCTGCGGTGAAATCTATGTGGGCAATGTCAGTAGTTTAAAGCTCGTTAAAACCAAAATGGCTAAGTCAGTGCTGGACGCTGGCTGGGGCCAATTAAAAGCAATGCTGGAATACAAAAGCGATCACGCAGGCATTGTTTTTAAGGAAGTTAACGAGGCATACACCACCCAAACCTGTTCGAGTTGTGGCGCTTTGCCCGAATCGAGGCCGAAAGGTATCGCAGGGCTTGGAATAAGAGAATGGACTTGCAGTGCGTGTGGTGTCACGCATAGCGACCGCGATGTCAATGCGGCAAAGAATATTCTCGCGGTCGGGCATGGCCGTCTAGTGGTAGGAATCACCGCCTCTTTAGGGCGGTGAGGATGTCAAAGGTTAAAGACCCCAAACCCATACTGGCATCGTTGTACTGATAAGCCTCCACTAAGAGCAATGCGGTATAGCTCATCACTATCCACAGCCCCAGCAATAGCAACATGGCGCTAGCAAAACCTATACCCGCAGTCGCAAGCGGCATCGCCAGCATCCCCGCACCTAACGCGGTACCGGCAACAATAAAAGTACTTCCAAAGGCACTGTTTTTCACGCTTTCCCCTAATCTGACGGCTGCTAAATGCGCGTTTTGCAGCAACATCAGTGACTTTAAAAGTGAGCTATTATGCGGGAATTATCACGCCTTGTGACTTTGAATTGAGCAGCGATGAGAAAATTAGAAAACCGAGTGACAATTGTAACGGGAGCCGGCTCAGGCATTGGCCAAGGTATTGCACGCCGCCTTGCAATCAGTGCTGCTTGCACGGGCTTGAATCAGCACAACGGCTAACCTACGGCGAGCTTGCCGACTTAAAACACCCTTGTAATAAGGCGCGCAACTTCTCAGCACCTAAGCTGTTCATCAACTCTATATTGCGCTCAGGAATATCATCCACATCCGGATAATCAGCAATCACTCGCTCAAGACTGTCTTCACGCAGCAGGTGCAACACCGGATACGGCGAGCGATTGGTGTAGTTTTCCGCATCATCGGGGTGCGTACCGCCGAATTGATAATCAGGATGGAAACTGGCGATTTGATACACGCCTTCTAAATCCATATCCAGCAGCAAGCTGTCCGCTAAACCTAAAAAATCGTTGAAATCGTAAAAATCCTGCAGCACATCAGCATGAATCAGCAGCGTGGTTTCAATGCTTGGATCCGCATTGAGCAACTCCAATTCAGTTTGCAGCGCCAGCAAGAGCTGCTCTTCTGTAGTGGCAGCAGTGGTGACAAATCGCACACGGTTTTTCACCAACTCACGTTTAGCAAAGGGGCACAGGTTCATGCCTACCACTAAGGTTTCCACCCAATTGCGTACAGCCTCAACTTGACTCTCGTCACTCACGGCATCACCTGATCTTGATAAATGATTTGTTTTTATTGCCCATAACGCCAACAGTGCCGCCTTTAATAGGCTTCATTTTCATCGCGTACTGTCACTGATAAGTTGCCCATCGAATCTTCCATCACCGAAAAAGTGATGGGCTGACAGCAGACCTGACAATCTTCAATATAGTCCTGCCCAGCTTCCTCAGGATCGAGTAGCACCTGAATTGCTTCGCCGCAGTATGGGCAACTGACGGTTTCTTCGGTTAAAAAACTCATAATCTCTCGCTCGCTTTAGCAGTCAAACACAGCAAAATAGCCAATCGACAACAGCAGTATGTTACGCATCTTACAGACTTGGAATTGCCAAAGGTACCGGCTGTTGGCGATAGAACTGGCACAACAAACGGTACACTTCAGGCATTTCTTCGCGCATATGCCGCGGTGCTTCAAAAAATGTTTCACTGCACACCGCAAAGAACTCTGCCGGACTGGTCAAGCCATAGTCATTAATGGGCAATAAACGATTGTGTTGTAAGTCGCTTTGCAAGCGCTCCCAAGCGTTGGTAAAGGTGCGATGCCATTCACCCGCGCGCATATCAGGATGCATGGGCGGCGCACCGTTGGCACCATCGCGCAGCATATCCAGTTTATGCGCCACCTCGTGAATCACCACGTTACTGGCCAAACCATTGGCCGCATGGGCGCCGCTATTATTCACCGCTTGCCAGGATAAAATCACCGGCCCACGAAACCAAGCCTCACCACTTAAGCCCGGTCCTTGTGCGTGCACTACGCCATCACTGGTGCGGTGTGCTCGATTGGGTACAAAACCACCTTCATAGAGAATCACCGTATACCAGCGGTCGTACCAATCTAAACCCAAGTGCAAAATCGGCACGCAGGCCATGGTCGCAACTTTAATACACATGGCATCGGTGAACTCAAAGCCAGCACCAGAGACAAAGGTTTTACGTGCGAGAAAACGAAAGGTCATCTCACGCAGCGCATCACGCTCAGCACCTTGATAACGCTGCATCACAGGCCAATCAGCAATAGCTGTTTCCCACTGCTGCGCCGTTAAGCCCATCTTATGAATACGACGTTGATCGCGCCAATTGCGCCAGCGTTTAAACATAGTGAATCTGCACTTTAATTTATCCTTAACACCCAATTTCACTGCTTAAATAAAAGGCCCAAGCCGCGTAATCCAAGCCTGCTTGGAGCGTAATGCCGACCATAGCGCACACATACTAGGTGTCGATGCCGCGGCACACACTCGATATGAACTCTTTGCAGCTAAAATAACGAGCTGGCACGCTGCATTGAATCAACAGTATGACCTCTAGCCTGTGTGCTGACGGACAGCCTAGCCTATAAAATGCTTTGTTTCTTCGGTAGTCTGCGCAGCACATGATGCAGCAGAGCAGGTATACGGCTCTTGCGCACAACACTGACAACTCAGAGGAGAGTTAATATGAGCAACGATCTCTACCAAAAAGGCATCCAGAAAATTCAAGAACTGACCGCCTCGCCAGATGACAACCCTACCGGCTTTATGAATATCGGTGCGGACTTTCAAGATATCGCCCCAGACTTAAGCAAGTATGTGGTTGAGTTCGCCTTTGGCGGTATTTATTCACGCCCAGGCTTGGATAACAAGCAAAAAGTTTTAACCACCATCACGGCACTGGTTGCCCAAGGCAAACCACAAATCGGTATGCATATTAAGACCGGTCTAACGGTAGGTTTAACACCTGAAGAAATCGTTGGCTGTATTATGCATTTGATTCCTTACACAGGCTTTCCCAGCGTACTCAATGCCCTAACCGTAGCCAAAGAGATCTTCCAAGAACAAGGTATTAAGGTTGATACCTCAGCCTTTGACTAATGCATAACCGCGCAGCGCTTTTTAGTGCTGCGCGACTGGTCTCACACCTATTACCACTGCCTAGCCTGCCATATGTCTTAATGGCCCTAGCTTAATTTGCTGATTAGCTTACTATGCGCCACCGCCAATCTTTCAGCTCAATGCACTAGGCTTATATGTCAGCAAACGCTCTGTATACCGACCTTTCAGGCTATTACGATTTAATGTGTGCGGATATCGATTATCCTGCGCAAAGTCACGCTATTCGTCGCCTGCACCAGATTTTTGGTAATGCCGGAAAAACGCACCTGGATCTTGCCTGTGGCACCGGTCCACATGTGCGTCATTTTTTAGATTTTGGTTATCAAAGCAGTGGCTTAGATATCAATCAGCCGATGCTGGATATTGCTCAAGTACGCTGCCCTGAAGCGCAATTTTCTATGCAGGACATGGCTGATTTTACTCTAGCGACACCGGTCGACTTAATCACCTGTTTTTTGTACTCCACCCATTACAACGCCAGCATGGATAAGCTTAAAGAATGCATTGCCAGCGTGCATCGTGCGCTCAATACCGAAGGCATATTTTGCTTTAATGCGGTGGATAAGAACAAAATCGATAATAGCTTATTTGCTAAGCACTCAGTGCAACAAGCAGATAACCTCTTCACTTTTAGCTCCGGTTGGCATTACTCGGGTGAAGGGGCGCAGCAATCACTCAAAGTTAGTATTGCAAAAACCAATGCACAGAACAGCCAGATTTGGCACGACGAACACCCGATGGTGGCCTTTAGCTTTGCCCAACTCCAAGAAGCCTTGCGGCCGTATTTTGCTGTGCATGTTTTTGAGCACGACTATGAAAAAATCATGCCGTGGGAGCAAACATCCGGCAATGCCATTTTTGTCTGCGTAAAGATTGAGCCCAGCGTTTCTACGTTCTAATTCCTCGAGTGCAAGCACAGCCCAAGCAGTCTACACTTGGGCACATACTGCTCTATGGCATGCGCTATATTGCTTCGATGCTTATCGATTGCTCCACCACTGCTCAATACAGGAAGATCCTATTATGGAAAGCGTATTTATCGGTTTTGCGCGAAAGACCCCGTACTTTTAGTGCGGGGATGGATAGCGCGGGAAGCGCAGCTTCCCCTTGGGTTTAATGTGTAGTACTGGTATTATGTACAGTATGAATAAGCAGACCAAAACATTAAAAGTCCGAGTGCGAGACAGACACTGTGCTCTGCTCAACAGTATGGCTAAAAGTGTTAATTTCGCTTGGAACTATGTGAACGAGCTAAGCCAGCGCT
>DATERP010000080.1:0-4536 GCA_035271385.1 Thiopseudomonas sp.
ATTAATACGCGCGCTAGCCCAAGTTAAAAAAGCTGCTGCGCGCGTCAATTCACGCCTCGGTGGACTGCCTAAAGATATCGCTTTGTTAATCGAACAAGCCGCTGACGAAGTGATTGAGGGCAAGTTCGATGAGCACTTCCCTTTAGTGGTGTGGCAAACCGGTAGCGGTACGCAAAGCAATATGAACGTCAATGAAGTGATTGCCGGTCGCGCTAATGAAATCGCGGGCCAAGGCATTGGCGGCAAGTCGCCTGTCCACCCCAACGATCACGTGAACCGCGCGCAAAGCTCCAATGACTGTTTCCCTACGGCAATGCATATCGCTACTTTACAAGCGGTGCAACACGACTTATTCCCAGCGGTAAAACTACTGCGTGACGGTCTCGATAAACAGGCGCAGCGTTATGCCAACTTAGTTAAAACTGGCCGCACCCATATGATGGATGCAACGCCTGTGACCTTTGGCCAAGAACTGTCAGCCTTTGTTGCGCAACTGGACTACGCCACCCACGCTATTGAAGCCACCCTGCCCGCAGTTGGTCAGTTGGCGCAAGGCGGTACTGCTGTCGGTACAGGCTTAAACGCTAATGCTAACTTTGCTGAGAATATTGCTCGCGAACTGGCTTCTGCGACTAAACTGCAACTGACTTCAGCACCGAACAAATTCGCTGCACTGGCGGGTCATGAGCCATTAGTCAGTCTATCTGGCGCGCTGAAAACCTTAGCAGTGGCACTGATGAAAATCGCCAATGACTTGCGCTTACTTGGCTCAGGCCCGCGCGCAGGTTTAGCCGAAGTGTTGCTACCTGCTAATGAGCCTGGCAGCTCAATTATGCCCGGTAAGGTCAACCCAACTCAGTGCGAAGCCTTATCCATGCTGGCCTGTCAGGTGATGGGCAATGATGTGACTATTGGTATTGCCGCCAGCCAAGGCCACTTACAACTCAACGTATTTAAGCCGGTGATTATTCACAACATACTCGAATCCATTGAGTTACTGGCCGATGGTTGCCGTAATTTCCAAGAGCATTGCGTGGAAGGCATGCAAGCCAATGAACAGCAAATGGCTGATCACTTGGAAAATGGCTTGATGTTAGTGACAGCACTCAACCGTCATATCGGTTATGACAATGCTGCGAAAATTGCGAAGAAAGCTTACGAAGAAAATCTCACGCTGCGTGCTGCAGCCATTGAGCTTGGCTTAGTGACTGACGAGCAATTTAGCGAGTGGGTACGTCCAGCAGATATGCTGCACCCTACCCCGCATAAAGGTGAAAGTATTAAACCAGGCTCCATCACCCCTCGCAGAAGCTGGTCTTAATCACCCAGCGCTAGGCGAGCCATTCAAGGCTCGCCTAACAACTACAAAAAGCACAGTCGAGCACAAGCTGTTATATGGTCAGCTACGATTGGCTGCAGCGACGATGAGCGCTTTCATTTCTGCAACTGCAGCTGGGAAGCCTACAAATAAAGCGTGCGCGATAATGGCGTGACCAATATTAAGCTCGTTAATACCGGCAATCGCGGCAATCGGCTCAACGTTATGGTAATTCAGACCATGGCCCGCATTCACCACCAAGCCTTGCTTTAAGGCAATTTCAGTCGCCTTGCGAATCAACTGCAATTGTTTGGCTTGCTCAGCTGGCGTCACCGCATCAGAGTAATGACCGGTGTGCAATTCAATAGTAGTCGCACCAACGCGCTTAGCCGCTAAAATCTGCTGCTCATCGGCATCAATAAACAACGACACATCGCAACCCACTTTCTGCAGACGCTCAACCGCTTTGGCAATCCGCTCTTCTTGCGCGACCACATCCAAACCACCTTCAGTGGTCAGTTCCGCTCGGGTTTCTGGCACAAAGCAGGCATGCTCAGGACGAATTTCCTCGGCCAATGCCAACATTTCTTCAGTGACGCCCATCTCAAAGTTCATTGGCGTATGCATCACTTCACGTAACACACGCACATCACGGTCTTGAATATGGCGGCGATCTTCGCGCAAATGCACGGTAATACCATCCGCACCGGCCTGCTCTGCATCTAATGCGGCTTTGACTGGATCAGGATAACGCGTACCACGTGCCTGACGCACAGTAGCGATATGATCAATATTGACGCCTAACAAAATACGCTTATTCAAATTCATCACTTAGACCCTTTTTGTATCAAAAACAATTCACGACTCATCAGCGCACGCCCACCTAAGTGAGCTGCCAACGCTTGACGCATTAAACGCTTGGCGGTGTGCAATACCGCTGGCTGCTGCCAATCTGCTGCTGCCAAGGCTAAAATATCGGCACCTAGAAAAACACCCGACTGCAACAGCGATACCGCTTCAAAGCCGCTTTGTGGTAGCAGACGATACAACATTTGCGCATCCAATGCCTGCCCCTGCACATCTTGCTCAAACGAAAAGCCATAACCCAGTTGCTCCAGCAAGCGCCATTCAAAGGTACGCAGCAACGGCTCTAAGGCGACGCCCTGAGCCAAACCTTGCACCGCCAGCATATAGTGCTCAAACAACAGTGGCTGTGGATCGTTGAGCGGCAGCAAGCGCACCAGCAACTCATTAAGATACATGCCGCAAAACAAAGCCTGACCTTGCAAAAAATTAAACTCGCCGGCCGGCTCAATGCGACTGATGGTTTTTAATTCACTGCGGCCACGCAATTCAATCTCTAAAGCAGAAAAAGGACGTGCAACACTGCCTAACTTACCCCGCGCACCGCGCAATACCGCGGACAGGCGTCCCGCCGGAGTAAAAACATCCATTAAGGCACTGGTTTCTTTATAGGGACGGCTGTGCAAGATAAAGGCTAACGACTGCATAAGTGCGCCTCACAACAACACAGACTCCAGAACAGAGCCTGTGTTGGATAGCAATCAATACTCTTGATAACCTAATGAACGCAGGGCGCGCTCATCATCAGACCAACCACCTTTCACTTTAACCCACAGGTTGAGCATGATCTTGGAGCCAAACATCGCTTCCATATCTTTACGGGCTTCTTGGCCAATGCGCTTAATACGCTCGCCTTTATCACCAATAATGATTTTCTTCTGGCCATCACGCTCAACCAAAATCAGCGCGTGAATATGCAAAATGCGACCTTCTTGCTTAAACTCTTCAATCTCTACCGTAATCTGATAAGGCAACTCTGCCCCCAACTGACGCATGATTTTCTCACGCACCAACTCTGCCGCCAAGAAACGGCTGGAGCGGTCCGTGATCTGATCTTCAGGGAAGAAGTGCTCACTTTCTGGCAAGTAGTCGGCAACCACTTGCTCAAGGGTTTCCAGATTATGGCCATGCAACGCCGATATCGGCACAATTTGTGCGTTCGGCAACTTCTCAGCCAACCATTTCAGGTGCGCTAAAAGCTGACTTTTATCTTCTAAACGGTCAGCTTTATTGACGGCAATAATCAATGGGCAGGTCAGGTGCTGAATGCGCTCAAAGACCATTTCGTCTTCTTCAGTCCAGCGCATACGATCCACGACAAAAATTGCCACATCAATATCTTTTAAAGCGGTTAAAGCACTGCGGTTCATAAAGCGATTGAGTGCAGTTTGCCCCCCCATATGTAAACCTGGGGTGTCTACGTAAACGGTTTGTACGGCGCCTTCGGTTTTAATACCGAGCATATTATGACGCGTGGTTTGCGGCTTACGCGAAGTAATAGCTAACTTTTGGCCTAAAATATGGTTGACCAACGTCGATTTACCAACGTTCGGACGACCTACAATGGCCACATAGCCACAACGTGTTGCTTGTTCAGTCATGCTGATGATTACTCTCTATACCCAAGGCGATCAGTGCAAGAGACGCTGCCACTTGTTCGGCAATGCGCCGACTGGCACCCTGACCTCGAGTTTTTTCATTAAGTAAGCTCACCTGACATTCCACATGAAATATGCGGCAATGCGGCTCGCCTTGAATATCCACCACCTCGTAGTGTGGTAGATCCGTACTGCGTGATTGTAAAAATTCCTGCAGACGTGTTTTTGGATCTTTATTGGTATCGACCAAGGTTAACTCAGAAAAGTGCTGTTCGAGCCAAGCTAAAATTCGCTCACGCGCAACTTCCATACCTGAGTCCAGGTAAATAGCCCCAATAATGGCTTCAGTGGTGTCAGCTAAAATTGAATCGCGGCGAAAGCCACCACTTTTTAATTCGCCTGAGCCTAAGCGTAAATACTCACCTAAGCCAAAGCCTCGCGCCAACACAGCTAAGGTTTCGCCTTTCACTAGACGCGAACGCAGACGTGACAACTGTCCTTCTTTGGCCTGTGCAAAGTGATGGAACAATTTTTCACCGGCAACAAAGTTTAGAATGGCATCTCCCAAAAACTCGAGACGCTCATTATTACGCCCAGAAAAACTACGGTGTGTTAACGCCAAGGTCAACAAAGCCGTATCTTTAAAGGTGTAGCCAATTCTTTTCTGTAAAATCAGTAATGGATCACTCACTAGGCACGCACACGATATTGTTTGTCAAAAGTTACCACCAAATCAAAATTGCACATCAGCCACCA
>DATERP010000081.1:0-26361 GCA_035271385.1 Thiopseudomonas sp.
TCGCTGAAAAATGGCGAGCGCGATGAGCAAATTAAAATACCATCACGGCTGAGTAAGCGGATGCAATGCTCGTAAAGTTTACGGTAGCCCGCTTCACCGGTTTTTTGATCTTTTTTACGCTTAATAAAGGCCGGTGGATCAACAATGATCACATCAAAGCGTTCTTCATCGCTTTTCAGTGCTTGCAAGGTTTCCAGTACATCACCTTCGGCGCATAGCAGCGTTTCACCAATATCATTGAGTTCGGCATTTGTTTCTAAAGCATCGAGAGCCTGTGCCGAGGCATCCGCGCAGAGTACTTCACTGGCACCGGCTAGCGCTGCTGGAATGGCCCAACTACCGACATCGCTATAGACAGATAACACACGCTTCTCTGTGCAATAGACGGCTGCTTGCAAACGGTTAAAGCGTTGGTCGTAATTCCAGCCCAAAGCTTTTTTCTGCAGCAATGGTGCATTGTAGACCAAGTCATTTTCTAGCAACTGTACCCACTCAGGTACTTCACCAAAGGCTACTTCTAAGTAACGCTCTAAACCTTCAGCATCGCGGGTATTGGCATCATTGCGCCAGAGTACGCCGGTCGGTTTGCACACTTGCAGTAGGGCTTCGAGAATAATCTCTTTATGTGGTTCCATGCAGGCCGCGGTGATTTGCACAACGACAATATCGCCAAAACGATCGATTTCTAAACCGGGTAATAAATCGCCTTCAGCGTGAACTAAGCGATAAAACGGTGCACTAAATAGGCGCTCGCGCAGCGATAGAGCAATATTGAGACGATGCACGAGCAGGGATTTATCCAGACGATGCTCGACATCACGTGAAACTAAACGCGCACAAACCAAAGTTTGCGGGCTCATCACCACAATGCCCAGTTGCTTGCCTGAAGCATTTTCGACAATGGCCTGGTCGCCGACTTTAAAGGCATTCAGTGGTGAGAGTTTGGTATCGATTTCATTGCTATAAACCCACAGGTGCCCGCTGCGTAAACGGCGGTCGGAATTGGATTTTAAGCGTAAAGAAGGCAGTGACATGGAATTCTCCAAATAAACAATGCGCAGAGTATAACGATTGTCTAGGGCGCTGGTCTGCTTTTCGCAGTAGGATGTGACGCCTGATCACTCGCTGGGGCAGCGGTTTGAGCGCTATAGGCGCAACTGCATGCTTTGATTAATAATTTATAAGGTCGTTGGCATGCTTAAAGTCTTTAAATCGCGTTCAAAATTTTGGCTGCTGGCTGTCTGTACCGCTTTGGTTGTTTGGCTGCTGCACTTTTTGCATTGGGATGATCGCTTACTGTTTTTGTGGCAAGAGCATAAAACCAGTACGCCGCAGCAAGCCGATAGTATTTGGCTGTCAGGCTATCGCGCGGTGATTCAGGCTAAACCCTTAGCTGGGCTAGAGAAATCTGAAACCTCAGGGCTGAGTTGGAGTCCGCTGAGTAATACGCTATTTACGGTTACGGGGCGCATACCCAAACTGGTTGAGTTATCTTTAGACGGCGAAGTGCTGCGCGTGGTGGAGTTGCGCGGGTTTTCAGATCCTGAAGGGGTTGAGGTGCTCAGTGATGGGCGTATTGCTATTATTGATGAGCGCCGCGGCCAGCTGGTGTTGTTTTATTTACCTTTAGATGCGCAGTTTATTGATGCGGCAGCGCTAACGCCGCTCAGTTTAGGCAGTAACGCCGGCAGCAATAAAGGTTTTGAAGGTGTAGCCTGGGATGCGCGTCAGCAGCGTATGCTCTTTGCTAAAGAGCGCAGCCCCTTTGGCTTATTTAGCTTACCTTTTCCTGAATTGGCAAACGACTTAGCACCTGTTGTCAGCGTCTTAGAAGAGTTGCCATCGAAGCAGATTTTTATGCGTGATTTTTCTTCATTAGCCATTGATCAGCGTACCGGGCATTTATTGGTGTTATCGGATGAATCACGCATGCTGCTAGAGCTGGATGAAGCGGGCAATCCAGTCAGTTTTATCAGTTTGACGATGGGTTTTAATGGCTTGACCCGCAGTATTAAACAAGCTGAAGGGGTGGCGATGGATGGCGAGGGCACTATTTATATCGTCAGTGAACCCAACTTGTTTTATGTGTTTAAAAAACAGCAATAGCCTAGTATGGCCTGGGGCAGCGGTGGTGCTGCAGTCAAACCTAAGATAAGGACAGCATAGATGGCCGTGCGTGATACGTTATTTCGACACTTAGCGATGTTGCAATTGATTCCCCGTGAGCCGCATTATAAAGCGACTACAACCATCAAGACGTTTTTGGAAGAGCGTGGTTTTAGTGTGGAAATGCGTACTATTCAGCGCGATTTAGAACGTATGTCGGCGTTTTTCCCTTTGGTGTGCAATCGAAGTACTAAGCCATACCGTTGGAGTTTTGTTGCGGATTATCAAAGTAACTTACCCGCTCTAGATCCTGCAACTGCGTTAACGATGGTATTGGCTGAGCAGCATATTAAAGGCTTGTTACCGCAAGTCGCCACTCAGCAATTGAGTGTGCAATTTGCCATGGCCCGCCAGTATTTAGAAAGCTTAGATAGTAATGGCTTTGCTAAGTGGAGCGATAAAGTACGCGCCATTCCTAATGGTAAAGCTTTGCTGCCCGCTAAAATTGAACCGCAGATTTGGCAGGCAGTGACTGAAGGATTATTGATGGGGCAGGCGCTGGAGGTGGAGTATGTTGCGCGCAGCAGTCAAGTGGCGAAAACCTATACTTTGCATGCACAAGGTCTAGTCACGCGCCATAATGTCACTTATCTATTGGCCACAGTGAAAGAGTATAACGATGTGTGCCAGTTTGCCTTGCAGCGTATTGTACAAGCACGTACCAGTGAGCAGGCTTACCGTTTAAAAGCAGATTTTAATTTACAAGAATATATTGATAACGGTGGCTTTGGTTACGGTGCGTTGGATGCAGAAAAAACCGTGACCTTGCGCGCGCGTATTGACCAAGATGCCGCCCTGATGCTCAGTGAAACACCTTTAAGTGCAGAGCAATGCTTGTCTGAACCCTGTACAGACGGCTGGGTTGAGTTGACGGCGTTAGTGCCTAACGACCAACAAACTTTATGGTGGTTACAGGGCTTTGGTGCACGTTTTGATGTGCTGGAGCCGCAAGCTTGGCGCGAGACGATTCGTAAGCAAGCTCAGTTAATTTTAGAGCGCTGAGTGGTGTTGAGCTTGAGTTAGGCTGCCGGATGGTTGTGCGCATCCTTTGGCAGCGCTAACTCAAGTGGAGTTTTAAGCGTTACGTACGATTTTTTCGACGCCGTTACTGCCACCTAAAAACAAGACATCGGCAGGGCGCTGGGCAAATAAGCCGCTGCAGACTACACCGACGATAGCGTTGATTTTTTCTTCGAGGCCACGTGGGTCAGTGATTTGCATATTGTGCACATCTAAAATCACATTACCGTTATCGGTCACCACACCAGTGCGATAAACCGGGTCACCGCCTAATTTCAGCAGTTCACGTGCCACATAGCTGCGTGCCATGGGAATCACTTCAACCGGCAATGGGAACTCGCCCAAGATGCTGACTTTTTTACTGTCATCGGCAATACAGATAAAAGTTTTTGCCACTGCTGCGACAATTTTTTCACGGGTTAATGCTGCGCCACCGCCTTTAATCAACTCAAGATGCTTGTTGCACTCATCCGCACCATCGACGTAAAACTCCAGCTCTTGTACTGAATTGAGGTCATGCACAGCGATGCCATGCTGTTTTAAGCGTTCGGCGGTGGCTTCCGAGCTGGCTACAGCACCGGCAAAGTCATATTTATGCTGCGCGAGCAAATCAATAAAGAAGTTGGCGGTAGAGCCGGTACCTACACCAATAATGCTGCGTGGCTCGAGATACGGCAGGATATAGTCAATGGCGGCTTGGGCCACAGCTTGCTTGAGTTGGTCTTGGTTCACGGTCGGCTCCGATAAAAAGTAAATATGTGCTGATTATAGCCACTTACTTAGCATGCATGTGGTTGAGTTGTGATCGGTGGAGTAGACTGTTTGACTTTGTCGCACAGTTTAGTGAACTCGCCATGCTCGAACATTATGTGAAAAAAATCCTCAACGCCCGTGTTTATGACGTGGCGCAAGAAACCCCGCTGCAAGTTGCACCCCAATTATCCGAACGCTTAGGCAATACTATTTTGCTCAAGCGCGAAGACTTACAGCCGGTCTTCTCATTTAAAATTCGTGGTGCGTATAACAAAATTGTGCAGCTCACCCCGGAAGAGCGCGCTTGCGGCGTAGTGACTGCTTCGGCGGGTAACCACGCGCAAGGTGTGGCGTTAGCTGCAAAGTTTCTCGGTATTAAAGCTACGATTGTGATGCCTAAAACCACACCGGAAATTAAAGTTAAAGCCGTCCGCGCCCGCGGTGCGCGTGTGGTTTTACACGGTGATGCCTTCCCGGAATCCTTAGCGCATTCATTGAAGTTAGTGGAAGAAAAGGGTTTGGTGTATATCCACCCTTATGACGACCCTGATGTGATTGCTGGCCAAGGCACAGTAGCGATGGAAATTCTGCGTCAGCATCAAGGCCCGTTGCATGCAGTGTTTGTGCCCTGCGGTGGTGGTGGCATGATTGCTGGGGTGGCGGCTTACATTAAGTATGTGCGCCCAGAAGTAAAAATCATTGGTGTGGAACCGGTGGATTCCAATTGCTTGCAACAAGCGATGGCGGCCGGTGAGCGTGTGGTGTTAGAGCAGGTTGGCTTGTTTGCTGATGGCGTAGCAGTGACGCAAATCGGCAAATACACCTTTGAGATTTGTCGTGATCATGTGGATGAAGTGATCACTGTCAGCACTGATGAAATCTGTGCGGCGATGAAAGATATTTATGATGATACGCGCTCCATTACTGAGCCCGCTGGCGCTTTAGCCGTAGCCGGTATCAAAAAGTATGTTGAGCGCAGCGGCATTCGCGGTGAAAACTTAGTCGCAATTGATTCCGGCGCTAACGTGAACTTCGACCGTTTACGTCATGTGGCTGAGCGTGCTGAATTGGGTGAGCAGCGCGAAGCTATTATTGCCGTGACCATTCCTGAAGAGCCGGGCAGCTTTAAGCGTTTCTGTGAAGCTGTGGGTAAGCGTCAGATTACTGAGTTCAACTACCGTTATCACACCGATGGTACCGCGCATATTTTCGTGGGCGTGCAAACCCATCCTGATTTAGATCCGCGTGCCGCTTTAGTGGAGCATTTGCGCGAGCAAGGCTTCCCAGTGCTGGATTTAACAGAAAACGAATTAGCCAAACTGCATATTCGCCACATGGTGGGTGGTCATGCGGATGCGGTGACCAGTGAGCGCGTGTTCCGTTTTGAGTTTCCTGAGCGTCCAGGGGCTTTATTTAACTTCTTAAATAAGCTCGGTGGGCGCTGGAATATATCTATGTTCCATTACCGTAACCATGGTGCGGCAGATGGCCGAGTTTTGGCCGCCTTGCAAGTGCCGAAAGAGGATCAGAAAATGTTGACTGATGCTTTGGATAAAATTGGTTACCGTTATTGGGATGAAACTGAAAACCCTGCCTACCAGTTGTTTTTAGGCTAGGGTAGCGCGCTGTGGCTGACAGTCAGCCGTGGCTTGCATTGATCAATTGTTTTGAGGAGTTGCCACGTTGGAAAATTACTTAGTTCTGCGTATTGCCCACAGTGTGCCGGCAGTGTTGCTGTTGTTAGGTGTGATTGCGCATATTGTGATTGTTTGGCGTGCTAAAGGTAAAGAGCCTGCAGTACTGCAACAGAAACTGCGCCGTACGCGCACCATCAGTTTGCCTGCTTTTGCGGTATTGACCGCCAGCTTACCGATCACCGGTTGGTGGATGGCACATTTAGCCGGCTGGCCGCTCAGTCAAAAGTGGTTGATGATCAGTATTGCTCTCTTGCCGCTGATTTTTATTTTTGGTGGTTTTTTGTACAGCAATCTCAGCCGTTGGCAGTTGCAGTCTGAACTGCAGCAAAGCACCAGCGGCCGTGATCAGTTCTTAGGTTTGTTGTGGGCGCTGTTAGTGTTATTACTGCTGTTAGCGACCAGTGCGCTAATGGGTGCGAAGCCAGTTTAATTGTGTTTGAGACTGGCAGGCTGCAAGGCTTGGGTTTGACCTAAGATTTGCAGTTGCGCATCCACTAAGTGGGTGAGCAGTAAGTTGCCAGTGTGATCCACGCGAAATAAACCGTACTTGGCTTGCTCATATCTCTCTCCAGTTCCCTCTTGAAAAAAGAAAGCGTTAGTCGCGAATTGTATTTGTCCGTGACGCTGGCGAAACTGTAGGCGCAGCTGTCCATCTTTGAGTGGCTGCTGTTGGTCAAAAGCGACAAAACGCGCGCGCCGCTCGGCATCCAGTTCTACAATAATATGGCTAGCTTGTGGTGTTTCAGTATCGTTCAGTTGCGTCTTGATGACATCCGCCATGGCAAAGCGCAAGGCCATATAATCACCCTGCATTAAAGAGCGCGGATCAACAGGTGCTAATTCCAGCAGCACGACTTCACCCTGTTGAATGAGCTTTTCGTTTTGCCAGATGCCTAAGTTGGCCACGCCCAATATCAGTAGCGTGCTGAGCATAATCAGCCATTTACGCTGCATGTTGTTGCTCCAAAGCTAGGCGTTGAGCACAACGATTGAGTACGCCATATAGGGCTAATAATACCGTGCCGCTAACGCATAACAGGATAGATTTGTCGAGTAAGCTGTCATTTAAATTGTAGTAATACAGCATTAAATACCCGGCTAAACAGCATATATTTAACCAAATTAGACGGCTATAAGCGTAAGCAACGCCAATGCAAAAGAGTAAACACAATGGTGCCAGCCCAGGCATTTTCAGATTCAGCAGTGCCACGCCTAGGCTGACCAATATCGCTAGAGTACGCAGTTGTTGATGCTGGACATGGCTTTGTAGCAGCTGCCAAGCGAAGGCTAAACACACTGCGCTGCTTAGGCCGGCCGCGATCCACAGCTGTGTCTGCCAGCTCGCAGGGGTGGCATACCATGACATCACTTCGCTGCTGCTGACCACTAAAGTTAAAGCAATGGTCAGCCATAAGGCCAGTGTCAGCCCAGTAGCTGCAGGCTGCACATACGCTGCATAACGGTTAAGACGAATACGATAAAGCCACAGTCCTAATGCCGCTGCGCTAAATAAGGGTAAGGCATACAGCCAGGCCTGTTCACCCAGCAGCCAGACTAAAGCACTGCAGGCGATAAAGATTGAGGTGCTGCGTTGATGTGCGATCCCCATCGCCACAAATAACAACAACTCCAACGCGATAATCAGCAGCGCACTCAGTTGTGGATTGGGGCTGTGGATAAAAATGCCAAAAATAATTAAACCTTGCCCTGCTAAGCTGCAGGCAAAGATAAATTGTTGGATAAATACGCTGTTGCCCCGCCTGTGGCTGAGCCCAATACTCAGCCCGCACAGCATCATGCCGAGTATCCAGATTTGACTTTCATCCAGCAGAAAATGGGTGAAGAAAGCGGCAATAAATGAGATGAAAAATAGCGCAGCAAACCAGCCTGAGGCAACCAGCAGCATGCGTAGAAAAAATGCCGGTTGTTGCTCGTGACTCTCCGCAGGCATGTCCGTGCTCACCACGCCTGCGTTCTGTAATTGCTGCCACAGTGCGTGTGGATCACTCATACTGCGCTCCTTGCTGAGTAGCGGCTGTACTAGGTTCGGTATTACGTTCTGTGCGCTTGAGACGCTTCAACCAAGCTGAACCAGCGCTGGATAAACTCATGACGCTGATCGCTAGTAATAACAACAGAGTTTCCTCGCCTAAGTACAGATCAGCGATCTGTGCTAAAGCGCTGACGATGAGCACAATGCTGGCCATAATCAGTGCCGAGAGCATGATTAAGTCAATATGGCGCACGCGGTACAGATACAGCCAGAGCCCAGCAAAGAGCACCCAGATCACTAAGGTCAGCCTGTCGTAACCCTGCCAGCCGAGAATCTGCTCCAGCGCCATTAAAGTAATTAACAGCAAGCTGTAAAGGTTGATGCTGCGCCCTGCCCAATTGAGTAAGCCTGAAGCGGGGCGGTGGCGCGTGATAAACAGCCATGCACCTGCTGCTGCCGCGTTTAATGCGAACAGCAATAAGCCAATGTTATTGACCCAAGCCAGCCAAGCTTGCTGCATAAAATCACTGAGCAGCAGCGCCAGACTCACGTTGAGCAACACCAGTAATAACAACCAGAGTGCTGGCATGCGCGCCAGCAATACCCAAGGGGTGATTAACAGCGCCCAGAGTGCAAAGAGCTGATAGGTGTCTGCGCCACTTTGATAGGTTTGCCCAATCAGTGCCAACAGCGCACCGACCAGTAAACTTGCCGCGAATAGTGCGGCCTGTGCTACAGCCTGTTGTAGCTTAAAGCGCGTCAAGGGTAGCAGCGAGAGCAGTAAGGCACCTTGCGCAATGGCGAACTTATGGTAACGACTGAGCGCGTCCCAGTTGTAAGCAAAGAAAAAAATCACGCCACTGCACAACAACACAACGGCAAATGCCAGCACCACACGACTGAGAAAGCTTAATTCAGTGCTGTGGTTGGGCGTGCTTTGAGTGAGCGCTAAGGCCTGCTCAAGTTTGTCCGTTGGGATAGCGCCGCTGGCGGCCCAGTCGAGTATCTGTTGTCGAGAAGTATGCATGAACGTCTGAATCAGGGGGCTAAGCGAGCGTTTAAGCTGTTGTCAGCCAAGCGCTGGGCTTGTTGCTGAGTCATACCTAAGCCTGCATGCAGTGCCTGAAAGTTCTCCGTAAGGTAGCCGCCAAAATAGGCTGGATCGTCGGAATTCACCGTCACCATCACGCCTTGTTCGAGCATATCTAAAATAGGGTGCTCGCTCATATCTTGGTAGACGCGTAGTTTGGTATTGGACAGCGGACACACGGTTAAGGGAATCTGCTCTTCAATCAAGCGCGCCATTAAACGTGGGTCTTCATAAGCGCGTACACCGTGGTCGATACGACTGACTTTAAGTACATCCAAAGCCTCCCAGACATACTCCGGTGGGCCTTCTTCACCGGCATGCGCCACGGCTAATAAGCCTTCAGAGCGAGCTTTGGCAAACACATTCGTAAATTTACTCGGCGGATGGCCCATTTCTGAACTGTCGAGACCCACAGCAAAAAACAGATCACGAAACGGCATCGCTTGTTGCAAGGTGGTAAAGGCATCTTCTTCTGATAAGTGGCGCAAAAAGCTGAGAATTAAACCACTGCTAATACCAAGCATATCCCGCGCATCGCCCAGTGCTTCACTGATACCGGTGATCGCCACTTCCATGGGAATACCGCGAGCGGTGTGGGTTTGTGGGTCAAAAAACGGCTCCACGTGAATCACATTTTGCTCTTCACACTTCTTTAAATACGCCCAGGTCAGATCGTAAAAATCTTGCTCGGTTTGCAGGACATTAGCGCCTTGATAATAGATATCTAAAAACTCTTGCAGATTATTAAAGGCATAAGCGCTGCGTAAGGTTTCAACACTGTCCCATGGCAGCTGAATGCGATTACGCTCAGCCAGTTTGAACATCAGTTCAGGTTCGAGCGAACCCTCTAAGTGCATATGCAGTTCTGCTTTGGGCAGTGCGTTGAGCCAGTCGTACATCAGTTCACCTGTGCGGTTTGTGCTGTGCGCCTTATTGGCTGGCGCACAGTGAAGTCTAAGAGGGGATTAGCCTGCTGTATTGAAGCTGGGTTAAACAGCAACTTGTGCCTTGATGTGTGGGTGAGCTTGGTAGTTGCACAGCTCAAAATCATCAATGGTAAAGTCGAAAATTGACTTGATTGCCGGATTGATCTGCATGGTTGGCAGGGCAAAAGGCTCACGGCTGAGTTGCTCTTGTACTTGCTCCATATGGTTGGAGTACAGATGGCAATCACCGCCACTCCAAATAAAATCACCCAGCTGTAAGTCACACACCTGCGCGACCATCATGGTCAGCAAGGCATAGCTGGCAATATTAAAAGGTACACCCAGGAAGATATCTGCCGAGCGCTGATAGAGCTGGCAGCTGAGCTTGCCGTCCGCTACATAAAACTGAAATAACGCATGGCAGGGCGGTAAAGCCATATCGTCAACTAAAGCCGGATTCCACGCGCTAACAATTAAACGGCGTGAATCAGGATTGCTTTTAATCATCTCAATCAGCTTGCTGATCTGATCAATGGATTCGCCATTGGGTGTGGGCCAGTTGCGCCATTGGTAGCCATAGACTGGGCCCAAATCACCGTTTTCATCGGCCCACTCATCCCAGATGCGCACGCCATTGTCTTGCAGGTATTTGATATTGGTATCGCCCTGCAAAAACCACAGCAGCTCATGAATAATGGAGCGTAAGTGGCATTTCTTTGTGGTGACCAGTGGAAAGCCTGCGTTTAAATCAAAACGCATTTGATAACCAAACACACTGCGGGTGCCGGTACCGGTACGGTCGCTTTTATCTACACCCTGATCGCGCACATGGCGCATTAAATCTAAATACTGTTTCATGCTTGGGCTGCCTCTTGACGCTTGTACGCCAGTGTAATTAAGCCGATACCACCGAAAATCATGGGGATGCAGAGCACTTGGCCCATAGTCAGCCAATCAAAGGCTAAGTAACCCAGTTGTGCATCGGGGACGCGGACGAATTCGACGATAAAGCGGAAAATACCGTAAGACAATGCGAACATGCCGGAAATGGCCATGGTCGGGCGCGGCTTACGCGAATAGAGCCAGAGAATCACAAACAGCGCTACGCCTTCTAAAGCAAATTGGTACAGCTGCGAGGGGTGGCGGGCCAGTTGTGCGGGGTCAGTGGGGAATACCATTGCCCACGACACATCAGTCGCCTTGCCCCACAACTCAGCGTTGATAAAGTTACCAATACGTCCGGCACCTAAACCAATAGGTACCAGCGGCGCAATAAAATCCATCAGCTGGAAAAAGCTTTTATTGTGCTTGCGGCCAAACAACCACACGGCCAGCATCACACCGAGAAAACCACCATGGAAAGACATGCCGCCTTCCCAGATCCGCAGCACTAAGGCCGGATTATCAATATAAGCGGCCATATCGTAAAACAGCACATAGCCCAAACGTCCGCCTAAAATAATTCCCATCGCCACCCAAAATACGAGGTCGGAGAGTGTGTCTTTAGTCCAGTTAGCGTCAAAGCGTTGCAAGCGACGGCTGGCCAGTAACCAAGCACCACCAATACCCACCAAGTACATTAAACCGTACCAATGGATTTTTAGTGGTCCCAGCGCAATGGCGACTGGATCAATATTCGGATAAGCGAGCATGAACGATCCTTAATTAAACAAAAAGCTGCTGCCGACAACGATCAGCAACAGAGCAAATAAGCGTTTGAGTAACAGCGGTGACAGCTTATGCGCCAACTTAGCGCCAAAACGAGCAAAGAATACCGAGGTTAGCGCAATACCAAACAGGGCAGGCAAGTAGACAAAGCCCAAGCTCCATTCAGGCGCTTGGGTGTCATGCCAGCCGGTGGCCATAAAGACCAGCGCACCAGCGAAGGCAATCGGAAAGCCACAGGCAGCTGAGGTGGCGACTGCTTGCTGCATAGGTACACTGCGCCAGACTAAAAAGGGTACTGTCACTGATCCTCCACCAATACCAAAGATGGCTGAGGCCCAGCCGATCACACCGCCAGCAGCGATGAGTTCAGGCTTGCCTGGCAGTGGGCGAGGATTTTTCGGGGTGAGGTTGAGTGCTAATTGAATAGCGACACAAATCGCAAACGCGCCAATGATTTTTTGCAAAATCGGGCCGTTAATCAAGGCTGCGGTTGCCCCGCCGACTGCCGCGCCAGCTAAGATACCCGGTGTCAGCCAGCGAAACAGCGACCATTGCACCGCACCGCGGCGATGGTGTTCGCGAATCGAGTTGATCGAGGTGAACACAATAGTCGCCAGGGAAGTGCCGACGGCTAAATGGGTCAGTACTTCCGGAGCAAAGCCTTGCGCGGTAAAGCTAAACACCAGCACTGGCACAATAATGAGCCCGCCGCCCACGCCAAAGAGACCAGCGAGCACGCCTGCTATAGAGCCCAGTAGCAAATAGAGCACAAATTCCATTGGATATGTCCTTGCAAGAAGTAACCTAAAGTAACGATCGGCACCTTCTAAACGCAGACCGTATCAATCATTCACCAGAGTACTAGAGTGTTCTGTGCATATATACCGCTGGTACACCATAAGAGGCTAGCGCACTGACTTGATTTGAACTGCTGGTGTGTTGAGTTTTAAAACCCATACGTTGCCAAAACGATGCTGAGTCTTGCACTGAGACTAAACTGCAGTGCTGCAAACCAGCTTTTCGCGCTATACCGAGCTTGTGTTTGACGAGACTTGGGCCAATTCCGCGCTTGAGTGCACGTGGCGCCACAGCCAAGTCGTGTAAATATAAACAATCGCTGTGTGGGGGCTCAACAAATTCACCGTCCAGTGGCGTGATAGCACCACGTTGCGAGCGGTAACTGAATAAATAACCGCAAATTCCTTGTTGGTCTTCAGCGACAATCGCTAAGTCGGGTACTTGCTCAAGACGTTGGGCAATCACCTGTGGCGTTTCTTGGAGTGCATCAGTGTAGACCTGAAGTTGGATATCTATGATCTCAGGCAGGTCGTCAGTGTGCATTAAGCGTAATGTATGCATTTTAGTAGTGTAAAAAAATATAAGAAGCTTATTCTAAAGAGCTGTGCAGTGTTTGTCAGATTTGTATGCAGTGCATGTGTTGCCTGCTCAAGCTGATGTGTATGGGCGAGCGCTCTAGCTATAGCCCTTGCTGTTTATCGTTGAGGTTGGGTTTCATGTTGAAAGCATCATTGCAATACACCGAAGTGCAGCGTTTAAAAGCGCTGCATCATCTACAAATCCTTGATACGGCTGCCGATCCTGCTTTTGATAATCTGACGCAAGTGGCTGCCAGTTTATTTAATGTGCCCATAGTGTTGGTGTCATTGGTTGACGAGCAACGCCAATGGTTTAAGTCACGTATCGGTGTAAGTGTCTGTGAGCTACCACGCCATGATTCATTTTGTGGCTATGCGATTCAGTCCGATAGTATTTTTATCGTTGAAGATACCTATTTAGATCCGCGTTTTGTAGACACCAGTTTAGTAACCGGTGAGCCCTATATTCGTTTTTATGCGGGCGTGCCTATTCATGCGGAAAATGGTCTCAATGTCGGCACCCTATGCCTAATTGATACACAGCCACGTCAATTAACAGAGGCGGATCAACGTCATTTGACTTTGTTGGCGCGCCAAGCTGAACAGCTGCTGTATTTGCATTCGCGTACCATTCAATTGGCTGAGCAAACTCAGCAGAGTATTGCGAGCAATGCCCGCTATGCCGCTATTATTGAAAGCGCAGCAGCCGGTATTGTGCATATTGATGGGCATGGTCGGATTTTGCAGTTGAATGATTTCGCCTTAAATATGCTGGGTTATAGAGCTGAAGAGGTCGTCGGGCAGAATGTGAAAATGTTGATGCCTGAGCGTTGGGCTTCACAGCATGATGGTTATCTATCGGCCTATCAGACCACCGGCGAAAAAAGCGTGATCGGTATTGGCCGTGAAGTGGCTGCACAGCATAAAGACGGCACGCAGATTCCAGTGCATTTAGCCGTCAGTGAAGTTGAGTACGATAGTACGCAAACCAACCCTGCCGAGCGTGAGTTTATTGGTATTTTATCTGATTTGCGTGCCGTGGCCTCTGCCCGTGAGCGTGAGCAGCATGAGCGTGCATTGCTGCAGGTGTTGCATCGCGGGCTGACGGATTACCACGCCTTAGTATCGGGCAATACGTTGTGGATATTTTTAAAAGAAGCACTGAAGAATCTAACTCATAGCGAGTACGCCTTAATTGGCGAGGTGATTACCCGCAATGACGCCCCTGTTTTGAAAATACATGCCATCAGTGATTTATCCTGGAATGAGCCGACGCGTTTGCTGATGAATCAGTTACGTGATGGTGAAATGCTGCTGAGTAACCCAGAGAGCATGTTAGGGCGCGTGTTTGCCAGTGGAGAGACGGTACTGAGCAATAATATGAGCACCGATGAGCGTGGCGGACGCTTGCCGCTTGGCCATCCAGAGTTAAAACGTTATTTGGGTGTGCCCATTACTGATCGCGGTGAAGTGATCGGCATGTATGCCATTGCCAATGCTAAACAAGAGTATGACGAGGCATTGGTGGAGTGGTTAAAGCCCTTTAACTCAACCTGTGCTTTGCTGATTAATTTGTACCGACAATTAAATGAACAAAAACGTTTTACTGAAGAGTTGGAAAGAGCGCGTGATTTAGCTGAGCATTCGAGTAAGGCTAAAACTGAGTTTCTCTCATCTATGAGCCATGAATTGCGCACGCCGCTGAATGCGATTTTAGGTTTTGCCCAGTTGCTGGGCAATAGCAAACAGCCTTTAGCAGAGCGACAGCAGCGCCAAGTTCAGCAAATACTGCGCAGTGGTCATCATCTATTAAACTTAATCAATGAAGTTTTGGATTTGGCGCGCATTGAGTCTGGGCATATTCCTGTCTCGCTGGAGCCGGTCAAGCTGCAAGATGTGATTGATGACTCCTTAGAAATCATTCGCTCATTGGCGGCCAGTCATAGCATTGATTTGCAGGTCGAAATGAATGATACCGATGGCTGTTTTGTGGAGGCAGATTACACGCGCCTGAAACAGATTTTGATTAACTTGTTAAGTAATGCAGTTAAATACAATCGGCCCCATGGTTCAGTCACATTGACCTGTGAGCGTCGCGAACATCTGTTGCATATCAGTGTTAGCGATACCGGTATAGGTATTAGTGCCGAAAAAATTGACTTGTTGTTTGAGCCCTTTAATCGTTTAGGTGCAGAAAACAGCAGTATTGAAGGCACAGGTGTAGGGCTGGCGTTGACACGTAAGCTAGCGCTGTTAATGCAAACTGATATTTCGGTGAAATCTGTCGAAGGTGAGGGCAGTGTTTTTGACTTTGATTTGCCGCTGATTACAGTGGAATTGCCAGCGACACTGGACACGCCCGCAAAATTGACTGAGTTAGCAGTGTCCACACCGAAAAAATTCAAAGTACTCTATGTTGAAGATAATCCAGAAAGTCAGCGCTTAATGCAGGAGTTATGTGTTGAGTTGGCTGATATAAATTTATATTGCGTGGGCACAGCTGAAGCAGGCTTTGAAGTGGCCTGCGCAGAGCAACCGCATTTGATCTTGCTCGATTGTGATTTGCCCGATATCAATGGCCTGCAACTCGGGCGCATGCTTCGCAACAATCCACTGACAGGCTCAATACCGCTACTGGCTGTTTCTGCTAGCCATACTGCTCAAGATCAGCGCACTGCGAGTGAGTTTGGTTTTGCCGGTTTTTATACCAAGCCGTTTAATATTGAGGCCCTAACGCAGCACATACAGCAGCTTTTAGCGCAACAGGAGAATATATGACCGCCTTAAGTGCACTCTTCAGTACTGCAGATATTTTAGTGGTGGATGACAACCCAGTGAATGTCGAGTTACTGATGGATTTGCTCGAAGACGAAGGCTATATCACTGTTGAGGGCATGACAGACCCTCTGCAAGTTGAAGCGCGCATCCACAGCAAGCGCCCGGATTTAATGCTGCTGGATATTCGCATGCCCGGTCTGAGCGGCTTAGAACTACTGGAGCGCCTCAATACGACCTGGGGCGAGCAGGTACCGGCAGTGATTGTGTTAACTGCACAAATTGATGAGGAAACACGTCATCAAGCCTTGGAGCTGGGTGCGCAAGATTTTTTAACCAAACCCTTTAATCATATTGAGGTGCTGCAGCGTATTCATAACACTTTACAACTGCAACGCTTGCTCAGTGAGCGCAGTGAAAAAGCGAATTTACTTGAGAGCTTGGTCGCCGAGCGTACACATGAGCTGAAAATACTGTCGCGCCAAGATCCCTTGACTGGGCTGGCCAATCGTCAGGTGATCTTAGAAACTATCGAGCAGTTGCGCAGTGATACAAACGACTTGCTGACATTTTTTATCGCCCTAGAAGGGCTGGATGATATAGGTCGCTTGCACGGTTATGACATTATGGATCAGACCCTCTGTGCGCTGAGTGCGCACATCCAGACATTAACTGATTTACCGCTACGCTTACTGGGTGTTTGGAGTACCGATCAGTGGGTTATTGTATGTGGCGCTGAAGCAACGCAAAGCCAAGTCAAGTTGCTTTCTGTACGTTTACTGCAAGCCTTGCAAGCACCTATATCTTTACGCCAGCTCAGTGTGTCTGTACGTGCACGCATCGGTGTCAGTTGTACGGGTTTTGGGCGCAGCCCTGAGCAAATTGTGCGTACAGCAGCGATTGCTTTACCGGCAGAAGACAGTCAGTGGCAAAGTTACAATCAAGATTTAGAAGAAAATTTACAGCGCATTAGCCAGCTCAGTGATGGCTTGCAGATGGCGATTGAGAACAACGAATTGCATTTGCTGTATCAGCCTAAAGTGGATGTGCGCAGCGGTGCCGTCAGAGGTGTTGAGGCCTTATTACGCTGGGACAGCCCGGACTTTGGCCGCGTGTCACCGGTTGAGTTTATTCCCATTGCTGAAGCTAAAGGCTACATCGTCACCATTGGCAAGTGGGTAGCGCTGCAGGCGATTGCTGCGCAAGTACGCTGGCGCGAGCAGCAAGCGGTGGATGAGCATTTCACCGTAGCGATCAACGTGGCTAGTGCACAATTGATGCAGCCTGATTTTGCCGACTGGTTAATTGCTGCCACTGAGCAAGCAGGCTTGCCAGCCTACAGCTTAGAAATTGAAGTGACTGAGTCAGGTTTGATGCACGATATGCAGTTGGCCATGCAGCAATTACAGCGTTTAGCCGCTGCAGGTTTTGGGATTGCGATTGATGATTTTGGCACGGGTTATTCTTCGTTGGCCTATTTAAGAGTACTGCCCGTATCGGTGATTAAGATTGACCGTGCGTTTGTCTCTGAAATGCATACCAACAATCAGGATCAGCGTTTAACCAACACTGTGATTGATATGGCGCGTAACTTTGAGTTTGCAACTGTTGCCGAGGGCGTTGAAGAACTTGAGCAGTTTAAGCTCTTGCAGGCCATGGGCTGCGATTTGATTCAGGGGTATTTGTTTGCGCCGCCCTTGAAAGAACAGATGATGCTGCAACTGGTAGCGAGCGGTTTTGCCGATACTCCGATGTTCGCCTCTCAAGCCTAAATATAGTGGCTGAGGTTGCTGCACTTATTCTAGCCAGTACTGCGTTGTGCAGTGCTGGCTAGAGCCTTTGCCTCATCAGGTTTGAGGTGCTCCTTTGACACTAGAAATGCTGTTCTTCTGAGTCATAGGCAACATCACTCAGCGGGCTGTCTTGCATCTGCTCTTGGACGTGGCTTTCCTCAATACGCGGATCCAGTGCCGCAGCTAAAGGTGAGCTGGTAATACCATCGGGCATAAAGATGTGCTGCAAGGGTGCTTCATCACTGACGTTGTCACCAGTAATCACTTGCGGACGTACAGATATGCTAATCAACATGGCAAATAAGCTGATTGAGACATAGAGCATATTAGGCCCCAAGGTTTTCATCAGCGCACCAATCAGCACCGGACTGATACTGGCGCCCACACCAAAGGTTGTCAGCAGCACTGCGGTGAGTGACACACGCTTTTCAGCTTCAACGTTATCGTTAGCAAAGGCCACCGCCAGTGGGTATAAGCTAAAAAACAGCATAGCCGTGGCACCACCCCCAATAAACACAAAGACCAAAGGTAAGTCGGTCCAAATGGCCTGGGGCAGGGCAATCAGCATTAAAGTCGCACTGCACACGCGAATTAAAGTGGGGCGGTCAAAACGGTCAGATAACCAGCCCAGCGGTCCTTGAGCAATTAAACCTGTGACAATACAACCGGCCATAAATAGACCAATCATATGTATGGGTAAACCAATACGGCTGGCATATAAAGGTGCTAGACCATAAAACGCACCGACCATGGCTCCAGCTGCTAAGCCAGTCATCATCGATAAGGGCACACGTTGAAAGAAGTAACGTGGCTCCAAGGGTGCGGGGTGCAAAGGCTCTGGGTGAATACGACGTGTCAACGCCACAGGCACTAAACACAAGGCAAAACACAGGGCAACAAAGAGTAATAAGTTAGCTTCTAAACCCGGCACTGCGGCTAATACCAGCTGACCTAAGACCATCCCTAGGTACGAGGCCATCATGTAGCCGGAGAACACTATGCCGCGCTCGTCAGAGGTACTTTGCTCATTGAGCCAGCTTTCTACCACCATATACATGCACATCATGCCCAGGCCAACTTGCACCCGCAGCAGCAGCCACACGGGCAGGTTGTCCGTTAATCCATGGATTAACACGGCCGCTGTAACAAAGCCTGCGCTGGCGACATAAGCGCGAATATGGCCGACGCGAGCAATTAAACGGTGACCGATTTTACCGCCCAGCACCAAACCTAAATAGAAGCCGGTCATCAGCGCACCGACCCAGATGCCGTCTGCCCGTTCAGCAACATGCAGCGCAAGATAGGTACTCAGTAAGCCTGAGCCGAGCAGCATTAATAAAGTGGCGAAATACAGCGAGCGAAACGACTTCCAAACAGACATGCACAGTCTCACATGGGGGGGAGAATTAACGGTGTAGTGTTATAACTACCAGCTCTGCAGCAAAAAGCCTAGAGCACAGAACAAGTCTACGCGCCATAGTGTGCTGCGGCTATTAGATAATGGCTGGTTTTTGCACCTCAGCAACTAGGCGCTGAATCGGTTGCTCACTTCATTATTTGCGTTGACGAATATAGGCCAAGGCCTCATCCAGTGATCTATAGCTGACAATGGGTAAGATGGGCCCAAAGATTTCCTCTTGCATCACGCGCATCTCATCGGTGACATTCAGCAGTAAGGTCAGCGGTAAGCGTTGATCGTCTGTTTCAGGGTGAATGGTGTCAGATTTTTTGCTGCCGCCTGCATCACCTGTTTGCCCACTTGAGTGGAGCCGGTAAACAACAGATGATCGAAGGGTAGCTCGGCAAAGGCCACCGCCACATCGACTTCGCCTTGCACCACGCTATAGCGCGGTTGGGAACTGTACAGTCGAGAAAGGCCCAGAAAAGTCACGGCTATTGGCAAAGCAGCAAGGACAGTGCAGCATGCATTGAACGACTTACTAAGCAATTTCAGTCATTAAGTCGCAATAATGTGCATTACAGCGACGAATGTCCGCTGCGAGAGTGCGCATCCTTGAGGTATACTCTTGGACTTTCTGCCCATCTTTAATAGTGGATATCTACCGTGACTCAAACAACCGCCCCCGTGCGTACCTTCCAAGATCTGATTCTCACCTTGCAGAGCTTTTGGGCTGAGCAGGGCTGTGTGGTATTGCAACCTTACGATATGGAAATGGGTGCTGGCACCTTCCATACCGCAACTTTTTTACGCGCTCTAGGTCCAGAAACCTGGAATGCTGCCTATGTGCAACCTTCGCGTCGCCCGACCGATGGCCGCTACGGTGAGAACCCGAACCGCTTGCAGCATTATTATCAGTTCCAAGTGGTGCTTAAACCCAACCCCGACAATATCCAAGAGCTGTACTTAGAGTCGCTGCGCCATATTGGTATTGATCCTTTGGTGCACGATATTCGTTTTGTTGAAGACAACTGGGAATCACCGACACTCGGTGCTTGGGGTTTAGGCTGGGAAATCTGGCTTAACGGTATGGAAGTGACGCAGTTCACTTACTTCCAGCAAGTGGGTGGCCTTGAATGCTACCCAGTGACCGGTGAAATCACTTACGGTCTTGAGCGTTTGGCGATGTATATCCAAGGTGTAGATTCAGTTTACGACCTAGTGTGGACCGACGGCCCGTTCGGTAAAGTGACTTACGGCGATGTGTTCCACCAGAACGAAGTGGAGCAATCGACCTACAACTTTGAACATGCCAACGTAGACAAGTTGTTTGAGTTGTTTGATTTCTATGAAAGCGAAGCCAGTCGTTTAAGCCTGTTGAATCTGCCGCTGCCCAGCTATGAAATGGTGTTAAAAGCGTCACACACCTTTAACTTGTTGGATGCGCGTCGGGCGATTTCGGTGACTGAGCGTCAGCGTTACATTTTACGTGTGCGTACTTTGGCGCGTGCCGTAGCGCAAAGTTATTTAGAAGCGCGGGCCAAGTTGGGCTTCCCGATGGCACCTGATGCATTACGTGATGAAGTGTTGGCTAAGTTGGAGATTGAACAATGAGTGCACGTGACTTTTTAGTTGAGTTAGGTACCGAAGAATTACCTCCTAAAGCGCTAAACACCTTAGCCAATGCCTTTCGTGACGGTATCACTAAAGGCTTAAAAGCCGCAGGTTTAAGCCATGGTCAGGTGCAGGTGTATGCTGCGCCTCGTCGTTTGGCCGTGTGGATTGGTCAGTTGGCGGAACGTCAAGACGACCGCAGCCAAGCTATGGATGGTCCACCAGTCCAAGCGGCTTTTGATGCTGAGGGCGAGCCGACTAAAGCCGCCTTAGGTTTTGCACGTAAGTGCGGTGTGGATATCAGCGAGATTGACCGCAGCGGCGCTAAGTTGCGTTTTGAGCAGCATATTGTTGGTCAAGATACAGTCAGCTTGTTGCCAGCGATTGTCGAAGAATCCCTGAATGAATTACCTGTACCTAAGCGCATGCGCTGGGGTGCGCGTAAAGAAGAATTTGTGCGTCCAACCCAGTGGTTGG
The DNA here is from genome assembly GCA_035271385.1 of Thiopseudomonas sp. Lineage (GTDB taxonomy): Bacteria > Pseudomonadota > Gammaproteobacteria > Pseudomonadales > Pseudomonadaceae > Denitrificimonas. The sequence goes on from DATERP010000081.1 coordinate 20,748, forward strand.
TGATGTTGTTTGGTGACGATGTCGTGGATTGCACTATTTTGGCGCAAACCGCTGGCCGTACTTCACGCGGTCACCGTTTCCACCATAATACTGCAGTGACACTTAATCAGCCGGGTGATTATGTTGAAGCCCTGCGTCAGGCCTATGTGATTGTAGATTTTGCTGAGCGTCGTGCGCTGATTGAAAAACGCGTGAATGCGTTAGCCGCTGAGCAGCAAGGTACGGCGATTATGCCCGCCTCACTGCTGGATGAAGTGACTGCGTTGGTGGAATGGCCGGTGCCTTTGGTTTGCTCATTTGAAGAGCATTTCCTGGAAGTGCCGCAAGAAGCTTTGATTATCACCATGCAAGATAACCAGAAGTATTTCTGCTTGCTCGATAGCCATGGCGCGCTGCTGCCACGCTTTATCACTGTGGCCAATATTGAAAGCCGTGATCCGCAGCAAGTGATTTCCGGTAACGAAAAAGTAGTACGCCCGCGCTTAACCGATGCTGAGTTCTTCTATTTGCAAGACCAGAAGCAGCCGTTGGAAGCCTTTAACGAGCGCCTGCAAAACGTCGTGTTCCAAGCACAACTGGGTAGCGTCTACGACAAAGCCGTGCGTGTCTCGCAGTTAGCTGCATTTATTGCTGAGAAAATTGGCGGTAACGCAGCGCATGCGGCGCGTGCCGGTTTACTCTCTAAATGTGACTTGGCTACTGAAATGGTCGGCGAGTTCCCAGAGATGCAGGGTATTGCGGGTCTGTACTATGCGCAAAACGACGGTGAAGAAGGCGATATCGCCATCGCACTGAATGAGCAATATATGCCGCGTGGTGCTGGCGCTGAATTGCCCACCACCTTAACCGGTGCTGCTGTCGCAGTGGCGGATAAGCTGGATACCTTAGTGGGTATTTTTGGTATCGGCATGTTGCCAACCGGTAGCAAAGACCCCTATGCACTGCGTCGTGCGGCGCTGGGTATCTTGCGTGTGCTGATTGAAAAGAACTTGGATGTGGACTTGGCTGAATTGGTCGCCAAAGCCATCGCTCAGTTTGGCGATAAAATCGACAGCCAAGGTCTGGCAGAAAAAGTGCAAGACTTTATCTTTGACCGTCTGCGTGCACGTTACGAAGATGCCGGTATTGATGTAGCGGTCTATCAAGCGGTACGTGCCGTACACCCGATGTCACCACTGGACTTTGACCAGCGTGTACAAGCGGTGCAGGCGTTCCGTGCTCTGCCAGAAGCGCAAGCCTTGGCGGCAGTGAATAAGCGTGTGTCGAATTTGCTCGGTAAAGATGGTTACAGCCAAGCCGAAGCCGTGCAAGCGCGCTACTTTGATAGTCCATCAGAGTTTGCTCTGTATGCAGCGTTGAAACAGGCGCAGCAAGCAGTGACTCCATTGGCAGCCAGTCGCCAATACACTGAGATTTTGACACGTTTAGCCAGCTTGCATGAGCCGGTGGATGCGTTTTTTGTTGCGGTGATGGTCAATGCTGATGATGAAAATGTACGCGCGAATCGCTATGCCTTGCTGGCGCACTTGCGTGGTTTGTTCTTAGGTGTTGCTGATATTTCTGTACTGGACTAATCATCTGCAAGACAGCCCATGGGCATGGCAGCAGCTGTGCCCGTGGGCTTTAAGGAACACACAATGAAATTAATAGTGCTTGATCGTGATGGCGTGATTAATTACGACTGCGATCATTATATTAAAACAGTGGCTGAGTGGATTCCCTTGCCGGGAGCCTTGGATGCTATTGCGCGTTTAAGTCAGGCGGGTTGGACAGTTGCGGTAGCGACCAATCAATCAGGTTTGGCGCGCGGCTATTACACTGTGCCGACTCTCGAATCCATGCATCAAGTGCTGCGCGATGCAGTGCGGCAGCGTGGCGGTCATTTGGGCTTGATTACCTATTGCCCGCATGGCCCCGATGATGGCTGTAGCTGTCGTAAACCTTTGTCGGGTTTGCTTGAGCAAGTGGCTGAGCATTATCAAACCTCGCTGGAAGGCGTGTGGTTTGTGGGTGACAGTTTACGTGACTTGCAAGCGGCGATTCCCGTCAAGGCGCAACCGGTTTTAGTCTGTACTGGTAAGGGTGAAAAAACCCGTAGCCAGCAGTTGCCGGATAACACTTTAATCTTTGCTGATTTATCAGCAGTTGCAGATCATTTACTACGCTAAAGGCCAAAGAGTATGGGCGTTTTTTACAAATTAAGTATCCTCACCTTTTATGTGTTGTTGAGCTTAAGTGCGTTTATTTGGTGTGTGATCAGTTTGTTTGTTGCACCTTTTTTATCTTTTCCGGCGCGTTACCGTTTTATTAATGTGTACTGGTGCCGTTTTGGCATCATGCTCTCGAAGTACTTACTCGGTATCGATTATCGCATCACGGGTATCGAAAATATTCCTAGTCAGCGTTGTGTGATTCTGTCCAATCATCAGAGCACTTGGGAGACGTTTTTCCTCTCAGCGTATTTTCAGCCGTTGAGCCAAGTATTAAAAAAAGAGCTGTTGCGCGTGCCGTTTTTTGGCTGGGCGATGGCGATGCTTCGACCTATTGCGATTAATCGTGATAATCCAAAACAGGCGTTAAAACAGCTAGCAAGCCAAGGTGCAGAGCGTCTTGAGCAAAATTGCTGGGTGTTGATTTTCCCAGAAGGTACGCGCATGCCAGCCGGTGAGTTGGGTAAGTTTTCCCGTGGTGGTAGTTCGCTAGCGGTGAATGCGGGTTTACCGGTGTTGCCGATTTCTCACAATGCGGGGATGTTTTGGCCGAAAGCGGGCTGGGGCAAAAAGCCTGGGGTGATTGACGTGGTGATTGGTCCGGCGATGTACGCTGAAGGTGAGGGCCCGCGGGCGATTGCGGCGCTTAATCAGCGTGCCTATGAGTGGATTGCGCAGGCGCAGTTTGATACCGGTGCGTTGAGTGCGGAGAAGTTGGCTGAGATTACTGGGTCTGCTGCTAAGCCCGCAAACGAGTAACAGGTTTGCTTAACTTTTGTGTGCTGCGCATTGCGCAGTTGTTGTTTTTCCTTCGATGAGCCCGTCCGGGGCTCAACTCAGGCGCTACGCCATCCATGGCTGCGCTTATCACAACAACCGCGCAGTGCTTGTTGACGCTTGGTGTTGGTTGCCAGTGCGCAATACATGGTTCTGTGAGTTCGTTCATGCTACGCAATAACTTATGTTTAGTAGGATGAATTGGGTGTGTGTTCTGGGTTGATCTCACCTTGCACTTCTTCTGGATCGACATCATTGAGCAGTAACATTTCTTTCACTGTTTCAATATGCTCAAGCACCACTTGGTAATGATCGCCGTATTCGTACTTGGTAACCTCAATAGCATTGGGCATATAGCTAAAGGCAATTTTTAACGCCTGCAGGGCGTCGCTGCTTAATTTATCACTCATAACACACTCCTAAATTGAGGTGGCAGTGCATCGGCGCGTACTGAGCGCTTCACACCGTCCAAAAAATGCTTTGCAGAGCTGACTCGCCGTAGGCATGCAGTTCAGATGCAGCGTCTATTGATGCACCATGCTAGCAAAGATTAAACATTTTTAGCAGGCAGCAGTGGTCAGTGATTGGGTGCTATCTGTGTTTGCCTGTATCCTATTGGGTATTTCGTGGTTTTAGTTAAGGTTGATTATTCGCATGTCTCAAGCTCCTTTAGTTTTGGTTGACGGCTCATCGTATCTCTACCGTGCCTTCCATGCCTTGCCGCCACTGATGACTTCGGCAGGCTTGCCCACCGGTGCGGTTAAGGGTGTGCTGAATATGCTGCGCAGCTTGCGTAAGCAGTATCCGGATAGCGTGATTACGGTGATTTTTGATGCGAAGGGCCCGACCTTTCGTGATGAGCTGTTTGTTGAATATAAAGCGCAGCGCCCGCCGATGCCGGATGATTTGCGTGTGCAGATTGAACCGCTGCATGACTGCGTCAAAGCCTTGGGCTTTCCGTTTTTATGTGTGGAAGGCGTCGAAGCTGATGATGTGATTGGCACCTTGGCCTACAGCAGTAGCTTGGCTGAGCGTCCGGTGGTGATTTCTACCGGTGATAAAGATATGGCGCAGTTGGTCAATGACCATGTCAGCCTAGTCAACACCATGTACAACACCACCCTGGATATCAACGGTGTGGCGGACAAGTTTGGTATTGGTCCTGAGCTGATTATCGACTATTTAGCCTTGATGGGTGATAAGTCGGACAATATCCCTGGCGTGCCGGGTGTTGGTGAAAAAACCGCATTGGGTTTGTTGGTGGGTTTGGGTGATATGGATGCGATTTATAACAATATCGACCAAGTCGCCACTTTGCCGATTCGGGGTGCCAAGACTTTAGGTCAGAAGCTGTTAGATAACCGTGATATGGCTTATTTATCGCGCGAGCTGGCCACCATTAAGTTGGATGTGGAGCTGGATCTTAATATTGATGAGATGCAAATGCAGCCACCTCAAGACGATATTCTGATGGAGCTGTACGAGCGCCTTGAGTTTAAGAGCTGGCAAGATGAAATCCGCCGTCGCAGTGGCGCTGCCAGCCAGCCTAAAGCCAAGGCTCAAGTTGCTGCTAAGGGTAATGATGTATTTGCGTTGACTGCCACTCATACTGAAGATGCAACGGTCGCGCCGGAAACCACGGCTGCAGCGACTGATAGTGAAGCTGCAGTTGCGCCTGACTATCAAGGCAACTGGCAAACCATCTTGACTCAAGAGGCCTTTGCTGATTGGTTGCAGCGTTTAAGCAGTGCCAAGCTGTTTGCCTTTGATACTGAAACCACCAGCCTCGATGCGCAGCAAGCGCGCTTAGTCGGTATCTCCTTTGCCGTGGCTGAAGGTGAGGGGGCTTATGTACCGCTGGCGCACAGCTATATGGGCGTGCCTGAGCAGTTGGACCAAGACACAGTCTTAGCAGCCTTGCGTCCACTCTTGGAAGACCCCGCAGTGATCAAAGTCTGCCAAAACGGTAAGTACGATATTAACGTGCTGGCGCGTTATGACATTCAGGTGCAGGGCGTGCGTTTCGATACCATGCTCGAGTCCTATGTACTCAACTCCACCGCAACACGTCATAATATGGATGATTTAGCCCAGCGCTATTTAGACCGCAGCACTATTCGTTTTGAAGATGTGGCCGGTAAAGGTGCTAAGCAGCTGACTTTTGATCAGATTAATCTGGATGTAGCGGGCCCTTACGCCGCAGAAGATGCGGAAATCACCCTGTGCTTACACAATCGCTTGAGCCAGTCCTTACAGGCGATTCCAGCGTTGCAAAACGTCCTAGACACCATTGAAATGCCTTTAATGCCCGTGCTGGCGCGTATTGAACGTGATGGTGCTTTAGTGGATGCACACCTATTAGGGCTGCAAAGTTTGGAGTTGGCTGAGAAGCTGCAAGAACTGGAGCGCAAAACCTTTGCCATTGCCGGTGAAGAATTTAATCTCGCTTCACCTAAACAATTGGGAGTGATTTTGTATGAGAAGCTCGGTTTGCCCGTGATCTCCAAAACCGCCAAAGGCCAGCCCAGTACTGCCGAAGCTGTCTTAGCTGAACTGGCTGAACAAGGTCATGAGTTGCCGGTGTTGCTGATGGAGTATCGCAGCCTGAGTAAACTGAAAAGCACCTA